>VBCQ01000347.1 GCA_005882155.1 Betaproteobacteria bacterium | reverse complement strand
CGCGATCGAAGAGTTCGTCGCCGCACATCCGCGACATGGCGGGTCGATCGCGATGCTCGTCACCAGCGACGAGGAAGGACCGGCGAACGACGGCACGGTCAAGGTCTGCGTATGGCTGCAACAGCGCGGCGAGCGGCTCGACTACTGCATCGTCGGCGAGCCGACTTCGGTCGACACGCTCGGCGACATGATCAAGAACGGCCGCCGCGGCTCGCTGTCGGGCAAGCTGCGCGTGCTCGGCGTGCAAGGCCACATCGCTTATCCGCAGCTCGCCGAGAATCCGATTCACCTCGCCGCACCGGCGCTCGCCGAGCTGACGACGATCGAATGGGATCGCGGCAACGATTACTTCCCGCCGACCGGCTGGCAGGTCTCGAACATCCACGGCGGTACCGGAGTCGGCAACGTCATTCCCGGCGAGCTGGTGATCGACTTCAACTTCCGCTTCTCGACCGAGTCGACTCCCGAGTCGCTGAAGTCGCGCGTGCATGCGCTGCTCGATAGACACGGCCTGCGCTACGAGCTCGCCTGGACGCTGGGCGGCGAGCCGTTCCTGACGCCGGTGGGCGCGTTGAGCGATGCGCTGTCGCAAGCAATTCGCAGCGAGACCGGCGTGGCGACGCAGCTCTCGACCACCGGTGGAACATCCGACGGCCGCTTCATTGCAAAGATCTGCCCGCAGGTCGTCGAGTTCGGGCCGCTCAATGCGAGCATTCACAAGATCGATGAGCATGTCGCCGTCGATGCGATCGAGCCGCTGAAGAACGTCTATCGGCGAACGATGGAAAATCTCCTCTTATGACATTGATCGACTTCATCACGGCCCAAGCCGCCCGCCTCAAACAGGCGGGCGTTTCGTTTGGGCATGGCACGACCAACGCGTTCGACGAATCGGCCTGGCTCGTCCTGTGGGCGCTCGGCATGGAGCTCGATGCACTCGAAGCGCAGGCGCGACGCGAGCTGTCGGCCGACGAGCAAGCGAAGGCGCAGGCGCTGATCAGCCAGCGAATCGAATCGCGCCAGCCCGCCGCGTACCTGACGCACGAAGCCTGGCTGCAGAACGTGCCGTTCTATGTCGACGAGCGCGTCATCGTTCCGCGCTCGTTCATCGCCGAGCTGCTGGTCGATGCCGAAGGCAGCGGCACGCTCGACGCGTGGTTGTCGGACCAGACGCGGCGTGTGCTCGACCTGTGCACCGGCAACGGCAGCCTCGCGGTGATCGCGGCAATGGCCTACCCGGAGATCGTTGTCGATGCGTCGGACATTTCCGATGACGCATTGGCGGTGGCGCGCATCAACGTCGAGAAGCATCGACTCGCCAAGCGCATCAGCGTGCTGAAGTCCGACCTGCTCGCCGACGTCCACGGCCCTTACGACTTGATTCTCTGCAACCCGCCCTACGTCAACTCGCAGAGCATGGATGCGCTGCCGCCCGAATTCCGCCACGAGCCGCGCATCGCGCTGGCCGGTGGCGACGACGGTATGGATTTGATTCGGACGATTCTTCGCGACGCGCCGCGGCAGATGTCGAACGATGCGGTGCTCGTGCTCGAGATCGGCCACGAGCGCGCGCATTTCGAGCATGCGTTTCGCCGCCTCGAGGTCGCCTGGCTCGAAACCAGCGCCGGCGAAGACGAGGTGCTGCTCGTCACGCGCGACGCGCTGGCGCGCTGGAGTCGCGCATGATCACGCTGCGCGAAGTCACCTTGCGCCGCGGCGTGAAGGTGGTGCTGGACCGCGCGACGGTGACGCTGCAGCCGAGCGAAAAGGTCGGCCTGGTCGGGCGCAACGGCGCCGGCAAATCGTCGCTGTTCGCGCTGCTCGCCGGCCGCTTGCATGCGGACGCCGGCGACCTCGCGATGCCGCCGCGCTGGCGCATGGCCGAAGTCGCGCAGAACATGCCCGAAACCGACGACAGCGCGACCGATTTCGTGCTGCAGGGCGACACGCCACTGACGGAAGCGCAAGCGCAGCTCGCAAGCGCCGAAGCGGCCGACGACGGTCACGCGATCGCCGATGCGCACCACGCAATCAGCGACGCCGGCGGCTTCGACGCGCGGCCGCGTGCACAAGCACTGCTGATGGGTCTGGGCTTCAAGTCGGTGCAGCTCGACGCGCCGGTCAACAGCTTCTCCGGTGGCTGGCGCATGCGCTTGCAATTGGCGCGCGCGCTGATGTGCCCGGCCGACCTGATGCTGCTCGACGAGCCGACCAACCACCTCGACCTCGATGCATTGGTCTGGCTCGAAGCCTGGCTGCAGCGCTACGACGGCACGATGATCGTCATCAGCCACGACCGCGAGTTTCTCGACGCGATCACCAAGGTCACGCTGCACCTCGAAGACGCCAAGCTCACGCGCTACACCGGCAACTACACCGCCTTCGAAGAGATGCGCGCCGAGCGCATGCAGCAGCAGCAGCAAGGCTACGAGAAGCAGCGCGAGCGCATCGCGCACCTGCAGAAGTTCATCGACCGCTTCAAGGCCAAGGCGAGCAAGGCCAAGCAGGCGCAAAGCCGCGTCAAGGCGCTGGCGCGGATGGAGAAGCTCGCGCCGGTGTTGACCGCAGCCGACTTCTCGTTCGAGTTTCGCGAGCCGCTGAGCCTGCCGAACCCGATGCTGGCACTCGAAGATGTCGCCTGTGGCTACGACCACACCGTGATCGTTCGCGGCATCGACCGCTCGGTGCTCGCGGGCCAGCGCATCGGCATCCTCGGCGCCAATGGCCAGGGCAAGTCGACGCTGGTGAAGACCATCGCTCGAATGCAGCCGGCGCTCGCCGGAACGATCACCGAAGGCAAGGGGCTCGCGATCGGCTACTTCGCGCAGCAGGAGATGGACGTGCTGCGGCCAGACGACTCGCCGCTGAATCACATGATCCGATTGGCGCGTGAGGTGTCGCCTCATGCTCGAGAGCAGGAACTGCGCAATTTCCTCGGCCAGTTTCGCTTCGAGGGCGACATGGTGAACCAGCGCGTCGGAACGCTGAGCGGCGGCGAGAAGGCGCGGCTCGTGCTCGCGATGCTCGTCTGGCAGCGCCCCAACCTGCTGCTGCTCGACGAGCCGACCAACCACCTCGACCTCGATACGCGCGAAGCCTTGTCGATGGCGCTCAACGAGTTCGAAGGCACCGTCATGCTGGTCAGCCACGACCGCGCGCTGCTGCGCGAGGTGTGCGACGAGTTCTGGCTGGTCGCCGGTGCCGGCGTGCGGCCGTTCGACGGCGACCTCGATGATTACCAGCGCTGGCTGCTCGACACCGCACGCGAGCAGGCCAAGGCCTTGCGCGAGCAGGCGTCGAACGCGCCAGCGGCGAGCGGCAATCGCAAGGAAGACCGCAAAGCCGCAGCGCTGCTGCGCCAGCAGCGCGCCGATCAGGCCAAGCCCTTGCGCCGCGAGTTGATCCGCATCGACAACCGCCTCGGCGTGTTGTTCAGCGAGCGCGACACGTTGGAGGCCGGCTTCGCCAATGAGGCCGTCACGCCGGCCGAGCTCGCCGACAGCGGCAAACGGCTCAAGCTCGTGACCGACGAGATCGAGTCGCTGGAGCACCGCTGGCTCGAGATCAGCGAAGCGTTGGAGGGGCTCGCCGAGGCTTGAGTCCCTCCTCCCTCTGGGAGAGGGGGCAAATACCCACCATTCGTACGGTCATTACATTGCACACAATCTAATTGCTCAACACCGATTAGAATTCACCCCATGCCTTCCACCCCACGTCGCTCCGATGCCTGGCTGCAGCTCGACAACCAGTTGTGCTTCGCGCTGTATTCGTCGTCGCTCGCGATGACCAAGCTGTACAAGCCGCTGCTCGATCCGCTGGGACTGACTTATCCGCAGTACCTCGCATTGCTGGTGCTGTGGGAGCGCGACGCGTTGACGGTCAGCGAGCTCGGCGAGCGGCTGTTCCTCGACTCCGGCACCTTGACCCCGCTGCTCAAGCGCATGGAAGCCGCCGGGTGGCTCCAACGCGAGCGTGCTGCCGACGACGAGCGCCGCGTGATCGTGAGCCTGACGGCACAAGGCCGTGCGCTGCGCGACAGCGCGCGTGCCGTTCCGAAGCAACTGGC
>VBCQ01000345.1 GCA_005882155.1 Betaproteobacteria bacterium | reverse complement strand
GTAGGCGACGATCAGTGTCAGATAAATGATGACGTACAGCGCGAGCGTCAGCGCGATCATCGGCGGTGCGACGTTCGATGCGACATCCGCGGTTCGCAGCAGGCCGTAGACGATGAAGGGTTGGCGTCCGATCTCGGTGACGTACCAGCCGGCCAGCATCGCGAGCCAGCCGGAGAACGTCATCGCCGTCAGCGACCACAGCAGCGGACGCGGCAGCGCGCTCGCGACCCAGCCGCGGCGGCGATACATCCACCAGCCGATCCAGCTCGCGAGCAGCATCAGCACGCCGGTGCCGACCATCACGCGAAAGCCGAAGAACAGCGCAGCCACCGGCGGATGCGCGCCCTTGAAATCGTTGAGCCCTTTGATTTCACCGTCGGCGTCATGGACGAGGATCAGGCTCGCACCGCGCGGGATTGCGAGCGTGTAGCGGTTGCTTCGTGTGCTCTCGTCGGGCCAGGCGAAGAGCAGCAGCGGGGCGCCGCGCTCGGTGTCCCAGATCGCTTCCATCGCGGCAATCTTTTGCGGCTGGTGGCGCAGCGTGTTCAGCCCGTGCAAATCGCCGACGAGGATCTGCAGCGGGATCAGGATGCCCGCGACGCTGAGCCCGACGCGAAGCACCTTGGCCGTCGAAGCATTCGTCATGCCGCGCAGCAGCTGCCACGCGCTGACGCCGCACAGGAAGAACGCGACGGTGAGTCCCGACGCCAGCATCATGTGGATGAACCGGTAGGGGAACGAAGGATTGAACAGCACTTGCAGCCAGCTCGCCACCTCGAACTCGCCGTTGATGATCTCGTGGCCGGTCGGGGTCTGCATCCACGAGTTCAGCGCGAGGATCCAGAATGCGCTCAAGGTCGTGCCGAACGCGACCAGGAAGGTCGCGAGAAAGTGGACCCGCTCGCCGACACGGCCGTGGCCGAACAGCATCACGCCGAGAAAAGTGCCTTCGAGAAAGAACGCCGTCAGCACCTCGTAGCCGAGCAGCGGTCCGGCGACGTTGCCGACCTTGTTCATGAAGCCCGGCCAGTTGGTGCCGAACTGGAAGCTCATCGTGATGCCGCTGACCACGCCGAGTGCGAAGGTCAGTGCGAACACCTTGGTCCAGAAGCGGTACGCGGCGAGCCAGGCCTTGTCCTGCGTTTTCAGCCAGCGCCAGCGAAAGAACAGCAGCATCCAGCCGAGCGCGATGCTGATCGTCGGGAACAGGATGTGAAACGTCATGTTCGCCGCGAACTGGGCCCGGGCGAGCTGGACGGCATCCATCAAGTTCAAGCTTCAGCCCAGAAGACCGCGAACCACTCCTGCGGTGCCAGCCAGCGCCGCGACGTGCGAAAGCCCGAGCGCTGCAGCAGCTCGGCAAACGACGCGGCCGTGTACTTGTACGAGTTCTCGGTGTGCATGCGTTCGCCGGCGCGGAAGCGCCGCTCGCCGCCCGGCCAGCGCACAAGCAGTTCGGTGCGTGCCTCGAGATGCATTTCGATGCGCGATTCGGTGCTGTCGAACAAGGCCACATGACGCCACTGCTTCGGGTCGAAGTCGCTGCCGACGATGCGGTTCAGATGCCGCAGCAAGTTCAGGTTGAACGCCGCGGTGACACCGATCGCGTCGTCGTAGGCGGCTTCGAGGATGTCGATGGGCTTGACGAGATCGACACCGATCAACAGCCCACCACCGGTCGCCTGCGCCCGCACGCCCGACAAGAATGCCGCGGCCTCGGCCGGCGTGAAGTTGCCGATGCTCGAGCCGGGGTAGAAGAACGCCGGCCGCCCCGGCGAGTCGGCGAGCAGGCCAGCCGGCAGCGCCGGCGACTGCGAGAAGTCCATGCCGACGCCGACGATGTCGAGCGCCGGGTTGTCGCGCTGCAGCTCGCGCAGCGCGTCGTGCAGGTAGTCGGCGGAGATGTCGACGGCGATGTAGCGCCGTGGCTCGAGCAGCGGCATCAGACGCGCCGCTTTTTCGCAGCTGCCGGCGCCGAGGTCGATGAGGGTGGCGCCGGCGCCGATGCAGCGCGCCATCTCGGCGCCGTGCTCGGCGAAGATCGCGGCTTCGGTGCGCGTGGGGTAGTACTCGGGCAGCTCGGTGATCGCGTCGAACAAATGCGAGCCGAGCCGGTCATAGAAATACTTCGGCAGCGCGCGCGCCGGCTGCGCCAGCAGGCCAGCGATGGCGGCGTCGCGCTCGCCGTGCGAGTCGCGTTCGCGGGTCTGGATGAAGCGGGGTGTGCGCAATGTCATGGCCCGGGCATCTTGCATCAAGGGCCAAGAACCTGTCCATCGCGAGGTCGGACCCGAACCGCGATAATTTGCCCTCCTGACGCTCCCCTCGGAATCCCATGCAAGCGCTTCAAATCGGCTTCTCGATCAACG
Organism: Betaproteobacteria bacterium; assembly: GCA_005882155.1. Lineage (GTDB taxonomy): Bacteria > Pseudomonadota > Gammaproteobacteria > Burkholderiales > Burkholderiaceae_C > Albitalea. Next base: position 5,274 of record VBCQ01000345.1, on the reverse strand, counting down.
AGGTCTTGTTTCTCGTCACGCTGGCCACCGGCGTGTGCTGGGCGGTCTGGCGCCACCGCCTGCGCCGTCTCGCCGAAGAGCCGGCGAAGAAACCGCTGTGGGTCAGCTTCGGAGCCGAGCTGTTCGTCGTCGTCGCGATGATGTTCACCTGCCGCGTCGCGCTCGCCGACTGGCCGAAGGTGCCGTCGGGCTCGATGGAGCCGACGCTGCGCGTCGGCGACTACCTGCTCGTCAACCACCTGGCCTATGGTCCGCGGCTGCCGTTCACCAATACCGCGATCGAGCTCGGCAAGCCGCAGCGCGGCGACGTCGTCGTGTTCCGCTATCCGCTCGACGTGTCGCAGTTCTACGTCAAGCGCCTCGTCGGCCTGCCTGGTGACCGCGTGGCGTTCCGCAACGGAGCGATCAGCATCAACGGTGCGCCGTTCGACGTGCAAATGATTGGCGACGGCCAGGCCGACGAAGACCGCGGCCAGTGGATGGTCCGCGAGACGGCCGGCGCCGGCAGCCGCACACTGAAGATCAACCCGTTCGTGCAAGGGCGGCTCGCGCTCAATCTGAGCGACCCGGGACTCGCCGCGCACTGCCGCGCCGAAGCCGCTGATGCGTGGGAATGCACGGTGCCGGCCGGCCACTACATGATGCTCGGCGACAACCGCGACAACTCGGCCGACTCGCGCGTCTGGGGCTTCCTGCCTCACGAGCAGGTCTACGGAAAAGCGGTGCGCGTGCTCTTCAATCTCTCCGACTTGAAGCGCGCGTGGACAGCGCTGTGAGCGCGTTGATGCCGCTGCAGGGCAGGCACATCGTGCTCGGCCTGTCGGGCGGCATTGCCTGCTACAAGGCGGCGGATCTGACCCGTGAGCTGGTGAAGGCGAGCGCGACGGTGCAGGTCGTGATGACCGACGCGGCACAGCACTTCATCACGCCGGTCACGATGCAGGCCTTGTCGAACCGCAGCGTCTACGCGAGCCAGTGGGACGCGCGCGAGCCGAACAGCATGGCGCACATCAACCTCACGCGCGAGGCCGATGCGGTGCTCGTCGCGCCGGCCAGCGCTGACTTCATGGCCAAGCTGCTGCACGGTCACGCCGACGATTTGCTGAGCCTCATGTGCCTGGCGCGGCCGATCGAGCGCTGCCCGCTGCTGCTCGCGCCGGCGATGAACCGCGAGATGTGGGCCCATCCGGCGACGCAGCGCAACGTGGCGCAACTGCGCGCCGACGGTGCGACCGTGCTCGGACCCGGCAGCGGTGACCAGGCCTGCGGCGAGATCGGCGACGGTCGCATGCTCGAGCCCGAAGAGCTGCTCGACGAGATGATCGCGTTCTTCGAGCCGAAGTCGCTGCTCGGCAAGCGTGTGCTGATCACTGCCGGACCGACCTTTTAGGCGATCGACCCGGTGCGCGGCATCACCAATCTGTCGAGCGGCATGATGGGTTTCGCGATCGCACGCGCGGCGCGTGATGCCGGCGCGCAGGTCACGCTCGTGGCCGGGCCGGTGCACCTGCCCACGCCGCGTGGCGTCGTGCGGGTCGATGTGCGCAGCGCGCAGCAGATGTACGACGCGGTGCTGCCGGTTGCGGCGCGCCATGACGTGTTCGTTGCGACCGCGGCAGTCGCCGACTGGCGGCCGGCGCGCCTGTCCGACGAGAAGATCAAGAAGAACGGCAATCGCGTCGCGCCGAGCTTCGAGCTGACCGAGAACCCCGACATCCTGGCGGCCGTCGCGAAGCTGCCGGACCGGCCGTTCTGCGTCGGCTTCGCTGCCGAAAGCCACGACTTGCTGAAGCACGCGCGCGAAAAGCTCGCGCGCAAGAACGTGCCGCTCGTCGTCGGCAACCTCGGGCCGGCGACCTTCGGGCGCGACGACAATGCGCTGGTTTTGGTTGACGCCGATGGGCATCGTGAATTGCCGCAGGCCGACAAGCTGACGCTGGCAAGGCAGTTGGTGGCGGAGATTGCGGCGCGGTTGGCGTCTCTTTCCGCGTAGTGGCCCCCACCCCGGCCCTCCCCGAGTGGGGCAGGGTGAAAACAAAATGACTGAGATTGATCTGAAGGTGCTCGATCCGCGAATGGCCGAGCACATCCCCGCCTATGCAACGGCCGGCAGTGCCGGGCTCGACCTGCGTGCTTGTCTCGACGCACCGTTGCTGCTCGAGCCGGGACAGACGCAGCTGATACCGACCGGGATCTCGATCCACATCGCGCACCGGCATCTGGCGGCGATGATCCTGCCGCGCTCGGGGCTCGGGCATAAGCATGGGATCGTGCTCGGCAACCTCGTCGGCCTGATCGATTCCGACTACCAGGGGCCGCTGATGGTGAGCTGCTGGAACCGCGGCACCACCGCGTTCACCGTGCAGCCGATGGAGCGCATTGCCCAGCTCGTCATCGTGCCGGTGCTGCAGGCGAGCTTTCGCGTCGTCGACGATTTCGGCGAATCCGATCGCGGCAGCGGCGGATTCGGCTCGACCGGCAAGCATTGAAGGGTGTTGCAAGGGGAGGGCATGTCCGCTACCGGGCGTGGCCGGTGCGCGGCAACATTGCAGCAACATCGCCTGCACAGGATGTTGGGCCAACCGCTTGAACCGCACGCTCCAACTTGCATCGAAACCGCATGAACTCTAAGACCCTCGGCGTCATCGTTGCTGCCGCCGCCGTCGTCGCGGCATTCGGCGCCTGGCGCTGGAGCGCAGGCTCGGCGTCATCAGGGTCCGGTGCAGTCGCGGTGTCGGGGCCGGCTTCGGCAGCGTCGGGCGGGCCCGCGGTCAGCGTGAGCACGGTGCGTGCCGAGAAACGCGACTACCCGGTCATGCTTGAAGCCACCGGCACGGTGACCGCGCTCAACAGCGTCGACGTGAAGCCCCAGGTCAGCAGCGTCGTGACCAAGGTGCACATCCGCGAAGGCCAGTTCGTCAAGGCCGGCGAGCCGCTGTTCACGCTCGACGCGCGGGCCGACGAGGCGAACGTCAGCAAGGCGCGCGCGCAGATGGAAAAGGATCTTGCCGGGCTCGCCGATGCGCAACGCCAGCTGACGCGCAGCCGCGAATTGTTGGCGCAGAACTTCGTCTCGCAAGGCGCGGTCGATACCAACCAAGCATTGGTCGATGCACAGAAGGCGGCGGTCAACGCCGATCGCGCGGCGGTCGAGGCGGCCAAGGTCGGCCTGTCGTTCAGCCGCATCGTCACGCCGAGCGCGGGACGTGCCGGCGCGATCAGCGTGTTCCCGGGCAGCACCGTGCAGCCGAGCTCGCCGCCGCTGGTGACGATTACTCAACTCGACCCGATCGCGGTCGCCTTCAACCTTCCGCAGCGCAATCTCGGCGACGCGTTGCAGAGCTTGCGCTCGGGCGGCGGCAAGGTGACGGCGCTGCTGCCCGAGAACGGCGGCAGGCTCGCCGGCAAGCTGCAGTTCGTCGACAACGCGGTCGACGCGACCTCCGGCACGGTGCGCGTGAAGGCGATCTTCGACAACAAGGACCAGCGTCTGTGGCCTGGCGCCTTCGTCGGCGTGCAGCTCGCGGTGCAGACCTTGAAGGACGCCATCGTCGTGCCGCAGGCGGCGATCATCCAGACGGCGCGCGGCAAGATCGTCTATGTCGTCGAGACCGGCGGCAAGGCCGCCGTGCGGCCGGTGGAGATCGTGCAGGCGGCCGCGACCGACGCCGTCGTGACCGGTGTGCAGCCCGGCGAGCGCGTCGTCGTCGAAGGCCGGCAGAACCTTCGCCCCGGAGTCGCCGTGGTCGAGCGTGGCAACGACGCGGCGTCGCTCGCGCGCGCCCGCGGCAGCGTGGCCGCCTCTGCGGGACAGCCATGAATCTGTCCGAGCTGTTCATTCGCCGGCCGGTGATGACGGTGCTGCTCAACGCGGCGATCGTCATCGCCGGCGTGTTCGCCTACAACCGCATCCCGGTTGCAGCGCTGCCGAGCTACAACACGCCGGTCATCAACGTCTTCGCGCAGCTGCCGGGCGCCAGCCCCGAACCGATGGCGACCTCGGTCGCGCTGCAGCTCGAGAAGCAGTTCCAAACGATTCCCGGGCTGAACCTCATCAGCTCGACCAACACCCTGGGCGCGACCTCGGTAACGCTCGAGTTCGACGAAGGCCGCGACATCAACATCGCGGCGCTCGACGTGCAGGCCGCGCTGCTGCGCGCGTCGCGCTCGCTGCCGCAGGACATGACCACGCCGCCGTCGTACCGCAAGGTCAACCCGGCCGACGCGCCGGTGCTGGTGATTGCGCTCACGTCGCCGTCGCTGAACCTGTCGGACCTGAACGACTACGCCGAGCACCTGCTGTCGCCGACGATCGCCACGCTCGACGGCGTCGCGCAGGTGAACATCTTCGGCCAGAAGCGCTTTGCAGTTCGCGTGCGCGTGCTGCCCGAGGCGCTGTCGGCGCGCAACATCAGCCTCGACGAGCTGAACGCTGCACTGAAGGCCGCCAACGCGAACACGCCGGTCGGCACGCTCGAAGGGCCGAAGCAGACGATGACGCTGCAGGCCAACAAGCAGTTGCGCAACGCCGCCGAGTTCGCCGAGCTGATCGTCAGCAACCGCAGCGGCAACCCGGTCCGCCTGCGCGACGTGGCGCAGGTCGAAGACAGCTACGAGACCGTCAAGACCTTCGGCAGCTTCAACGGCGACGCATCGATCACGCTGGCGGTCTTTCGCCAGCCGGATGCGAACACGGTCAAGGTGGTCGATGCGGTGCGCGCGCGGCTGCCCGAGTTTCAGGCGCAGCTGCCGCAATCGGTGCGGATGACGCCGTTCAACGACCGCTCGGTATCGATCCGCAACGCGCTGCACGACGTGACGCTGACGATGATGGGAACGATCGCGCTCGTCGTGCTCGTCATCTTCCTGTTCCTTCGCCGCTTCGTCGCGACGGCGATCCCGACGCTGTCGCTGCCGGTGTCGCTCGTCGGTGCGATCTCGCTGCTGTGGGCCTTCGGCTACACGCTCGACAACATCTCGCTGCTCGGCTTGACGCTGGCGGTCGGCCTGGTCGTCGACGACGCGATCGTGATGCTCGAAAACATCATGCGCCACGTCGAGCACGGCATGCCGCCGTTCCAGGCGGCGCTGCGCGGCTCGCGTGAAGTGGGCTTCACGATCATCTCGATCTCGACCTCGCTCGTCGCGGTGTTCATCCCGATCTTCTTCATGCCCGGCGTGATCGGCCTGCTGTTCCACGAGTTCGCGGTGATCGTGTCGCTGGCGATCGTCGCGTCGGCATTCGTGTCGCTGACGCTGGTGCCGATGCTGGCG
>VBCQ01000344.1 GCA_005882155.1 Betaproteobacteria bacterium | reverse complement strand
CCGGCGCTGTGCCCCATCACGAACACGCGCTTCGGGTTGCCGCCGAGCCGCGCCGCGTCGTGCAGGCCGTAGGCGAGCGCGAGCGCACAGTCGCTGAGGAAGTCGGGGTAGCGCACCTCGGGATACAGCCGATAGTCGGCCACCAGCGTCAGCACCCCGCGCGACGCGAGTGCCTCGCCGACGAAGCGGTAATCAGCGCGCTCGCCGCGGTTCCACGACCCGCCGTAGAAGAACACCGCGACCGGCCAGCCGCCGATCGGTGCCGCGCTGCTCGGGCGATAGATGTCGAGTCGATGGCGCGGCAAGGGCCCGTAGGCAACGCCGTCGGTTCGCGTGTGGGTGATGCCTATCGACAGTGCGTTGAGTGTGGGCGAGGGGGCTAACGTCAGCAACAACCCAAACGCGGCGAGCGGCAGGATGATCCAGAGGCAGAAGAGCTTGATGGCGTGCAATGGGGACTTTCCAAACACAGAGCTGACGGTCCCCTCTCCCTCTGGGAGAGGGTTAGGGTGAGGGCGCGGCGGTCGAGGTGCCACTGGCCCTCACCCCAGCCCTCTCCCAGAGGGAGAGGGGGAATGCAGCGCCGCTGACTTGCCCCAACGACGCCGCTCGTCGATCCAAGTGGCAGGCCCGAAGCCTGACTGCGCAAGCGCGTGATCGACGTCCGCATCGTCGAGCACTTGCGTCGTGAAGCGCTGCTCCCATTCCAGACCTTCATGCTCATAGACGGCGCACATTCCCACACAGTCGCCCTCGCGGTGAACCTCACGCACACTCGTACGCACCGCTCCCGCATCGCCGACGCGACCCGCCTCGACACTTCGCAGCCAAGCCGCATCGTGGCGCTCGAAGAACAGCACGCCGTCCGCCATCAAATGCTCGCGCGCGCAGCGCAGAAACGCGTCGCGCAGCGCGGCATCGGGCACGTTGATCAAGCAACTCGCCAGTAGCACCGCGTCGAAGCGATCGCTCAATCGCAGGGTCTCGATGTCGGCCTCGACTCGCTGCGCCGCGATCGGCACATGCGAGAGCATCTCGCTCGAGTTGTCGACGGCCGTGACGCATAAGCCAAAGCCGAGCAGCACCCGCGTCAGCCTGCCGACACCGCAGCCGAGCTCGAGCACCGATGCGCTGCGGGGAAGCTGATCGGCGAGGAAATCGATTTCGCCGCGATACGGCAGCCGCAAATACAGCTCGACCGAACACCCGTCGCGCGTTTGCGTGCCGGGCCCCGATCCAGCGAAGCGCATGACCAGCGCGTCAGCTCAAGCGCATGCGATGCCGCGCGAGTTGCGCACGCACTTGCTGCGGCGCGGTGCCACCGAGCACGCTTCGCGCATTCAGCGAGCCGCGCAGGCTCAGCACCTGAAACACGTCGTCGCCGATCGCCGCATTGAAGCCCTGCAAGGTTGCCAGCGGCAGCTCGCTCAGGTCGATGCCTTGCGCGATCGCGTGCTTCACCGCGTGCGCCACCGTCTCGTGCGCGTCGCGGAACGGCAGGCCTTTCTTCGCGAGGTAATCGGCGAGATCGGTTGCAGTGGCGTAGCCCTTCAAAGCCGCGCGCTCCATCGCCTCGGGCTTGACGACGATGCCGCCGACCATCTCGGCCATGATGCGCAAGGTGTCGCGCAGCGTGTCGACACTGTCGAACAGCGGCTCCTTGTCTTCCTGGTTGTCCTTGTTGTAGGTCAGCGGCTGGCCCTTCATCAGCGTCAGCAGCCCCATCAGGTGCCCGAACACGCGGCCGCTCTTGCCGCGCGCGAGCTCGGCGACATCGGGGTTGCGCTTCTGCGGCATGATCGACGAGCCGGTGCAGTAGCGATCGGCCAGATCGATGAAGCCGAAGTTCTGGCTCATCCACAGCACGATCTCTTCGGCGAGGCGCGACACATGCATCATCGTGATGCTCGCGAAGCCGGCGAACTCGATTGCGAAGTCGCGGTCGCTGACCGCGTCGAGGCTGTTCTGGCACACGCCGTCGAAGCCGAGCGTCTTCGCCACGCGCTCGCGGTCGAGCGGGTAGCTGGTGCCGGCGAGCGCCGCGGCGCCGAGCGGCAGCAGGTTGACGCGCTTGCGCACATCGGCGAGCCGCTCGGCATCACGCGCGAACATCTCGACGTAGGCGAGCAGGTGGTGCGCGAAGCTCACCGGCTGAGCCACCTGCATGTGGGTGAAGCCGGGCAGGATGGTGTCGACGTTCTTCTCGGCGACGTCGACCAGCGCGAGCTGCATCTGCACGAGCAGGGGCGCCAGCGCATCGATCTCGTCGCGCAGCCACAGCCGCACGTCGGTTGCGATCTGGTCGTTGCGCGAGCGGCCGGTGTGCAGCCGCTTGCCGGCATCGCCGGCGATCTGCGTGAGGCGCGCCTCGATGTTCAAGTGCACGTCCTCGAGATCGAGCTTCCACTCGAACACGCCGGCCTTGATCTCCTGCGTGATCTGCGCCATGCCGCTTTCAATGGCGGCGAGGTCGTCGGCGCCGATGATGCCTTGCGCGGCAAGCATCTCGGCGTGCGCGAGCGAGCCGGCGATGTCGGAGCGCCACAGCCGCTGGTCGAAGAACACGCTTGCGGTGTAGCGCTGCACCAGCTCGCTCATCGGCTCGGAAAAAAGCGCGGACCAGGCTTGGGACTTCTTGTCGAGTTGGTTGGCGGACATCGGGTGCGGCGCAAAAACGTTGCCGCGTTTGCGCTGAGTTGGAGACAATGCGAGAACGGTGCGATTCTATCGACGCCACCCATGACCCAGCCGCCCTCAACCCCGATAGACGACAGCCGCTTTGCTTCCACCACGATGCGCTCGGGCAGCGACTGGCGCGATTCGACGCGACCCGGCGAGCTCGCCACCAGCGCGTTCGGCAGCACCCTGTTCGATGCCGTGTCGCAAGTGCCGGTGCGCAGCCAGCCGCTGACCTTCGACGTCTGCCACATCGGCGTCGTGCTGCGTGCCTTGCTCTTCGTCCACGCGGTGATGGCGATCGGCGTGATGTTCGTTGCCGCCAACGCCACCGCATGGCTCAACCAGGTGGCCGGCGGCTCGGCGGTCGCACTGCCCGGCGTGCTGCTGTGGCTGCTCGTCGCGTGCGTGCTCAAGCGGCCGCTCGCCGGCTGGCCCGAGGCGGCGCAGTGGTTTGCTGCGATCGCGCTCGGCGCGGCCAGCGGTGCCTTCGGCTGGGCGCTCGGCTGGTTCAGCGGGGTCGAGCCCTACGCAGGCGTTCGTTGGCTCGCACCGATGCTCGCCGGCGCCGCGATGGCGACCGCGATGTTCCAGTGGCTGCGCTTGCGCGCGCAAGCCAAGCTGCCGGCCGACACGACGGCGCAGCTTGCCGAGCTGCAATCGCGCATCCGCCCGCACTTCTTGTTCAACACGCTCAATACCGCGCTGAGCCTGGTGCGGCTCGACCCGGCGCGCGCCGAAGGCGTGCTCGAAGACCTGGCTGAGTTGTTCCGCGTCGCACTCGCCGACCAGGGCGAATCGGTGACCTTGGCCGAAGAAGTCGAGCTCGCGAAGCGCTACCTCGCGATCGAGCAGATCCGTTTCGGCGAGCGGCTCAAGGTGAGCTGGGAGCTCGACCCCGACGCCGGCCATGCGCGCGTGCCGCCGCTGCTGCTGCAGCCGCTGGTCGAGAACGCAGTGCGCCATGGCGTCGAGCCGGCCAACGAGGGCGGGGTGATTCGCGTGCGCACGCGCATCAAGCTCGGCGCCGCGGTGGTCTCGATCACCAACAGCGTGCCGACGACGCCGTCGCGGCCGGGCTCCGGCATGGCGCTGCACAACGTGCGCCGGCGGCTGCAGCTGATGCACGATGTGGCGGCGCAATTCGAGACCCGGCGCGACCGCGACGTGTTCCGGGTGCAGATCGTGGTGCCGCTGTGAGCGCTTCGTTGAGAGTGTTGATCGTCGACGACGAAGAGCTCGCGCGAGTTCGCCTGCGCGGCCTCGTCAACGAATGTCCGCAGCCGTTGGCGAGCGTCGTCGGCGAGGCGGCGAACGCGATGCAGGCGCTGGTCTGGCTCGAGTCGCAGCACTGCGATGTGCTGCTGCTCGACATCCACATGCCGGGCCGCGACGGCATGCAGCTCGCGGCCGAATTGCGACAGCGCGAGCGACCGCCCGCCGTCGTCTTCGTCACCGCGCATGCCGAGCACGCGCTGAAAGCGTTCGACCTCGACGCCGTCGACTACCTGACGAAGCCGGTGCGCCGCGAGCGGCTGCAGGCGGCGCTGCAGCGCGTGGTGCAGCGCTTGGCGTTTCCCCCTGCGATGCCGGCGCCGGCGAGCGATGCCGAGCCGGTCGTCGTCGTCAGCGACCGCGGCCGCGTCGTTCGCGTGCCGGTGTCCGAAGTGCTGTACCTGAAGGCCGAATTGAAATACGTCACCTTGCGAACGGCCGAGCACACCTACGTGCTCGACGACGCGTTGAGCGATCTCGAGCAGCGCCTGGGCGACAGGTTTCTGCGCGTTCACCGCAACGCGCTCGTTGCACGCCGCGCGGTGCGCGCGCTCGAGCGCCGCGTGATGGCCGGTGGCGACGAAGAGGTCACGACGGCAGGCGACGGCGGTGCGCGAAGCGCTGGTGGCGGCGGGGTTGTAGCGGCGCGCGCGTCGCCGCACCAGAGATTGGCTCGCGAAGTCATTTCTCTGCATGGCCGCAGCGAGTCCAATGCGATTCGCTTTCTATTCGGCCAAGATGATGAGAAGTATGTTCCGCGTCGTGTTCGTCGCCGCTCTTGCGGCGTCGATGTCGTGTCGTGCGATGGAGACCTTGCCGCCTTCGGCGATGGAAGAGCCGCACACGTATCGAATCGAGGTGCTGCAGGTCACCGACATCGCGCCCTATCAGGAGTCGCTCGACGGCTTCATCCGGTCGCTCGGCGACAACGGCATCGTGCTCGGGCAGAACCTCGCGATGAACCGGGTCAGCATCGCCTCCGACGTCGAGCGTGGCGGGTTCTGGAATCGGCTGTGGGTCTATCTGCAGGTGCGCAGCGAGGCTCAGCGAATCGTCCGGGCCAGGCCCGACCTGGTGTTGACGATCGGCACTTCGGCGACCAAGTACGCGCGCCGCGCGCTCGACGACGCGCAGATTCCGGTCGTGTTCACGGCGGTGGCGAACCCGCTCGAAGTCGGCGCCACATCGTTTCGCGATGCCGGCCCCGGCGTGACCGGAGCGACGTTGTATACCGACATGGCCGACTCGCTGAAGATCGTCAAAGAGATCTTCCCCGCGGTGCAGAAGATCGGCATGGTGCATACCGACGACGAGAACGGCGTGGCGCATGTGCAGGTCGCGAAGATGAAGGCCGCCGGTGCGGGCATCACGGTGTCGTCGCGGCAGGTCAGCAAGAACGACGGCATCGTGCCGTCGCTGAAGCAGCTCTTGGAAGACGGCGCCGGCGTGCAGATGTTCGCCGTTCCGCTCGATACCTACTATGGGCTGCGCAACTACGAGCCGGCGCGCGACCTCGGCGACTTCGGCGCCGAGCATGACATTCCGGTCATCTCGTTCGCGCTGGTACGGATGCCGGGCGCGATGCTCTACGTCGGCGCGGATTTCGCGGCGGTCGGCGGCCTGTCGGCGATGCAAGCGGTCAAGATTTTGAAGCGCCACATGAAGCCCGATGTGCTGCCGATCTTGAAACTCGACCGACCCACCGTGCTGATCGATCCGCAGCGTGTTGCTGCGCTCAAGCTGTCGCTGCCGGCGTCGGTTCTCGAGCGGAAATCGCAGGCACGAGATGGATTCTGGGAGATCGGCGCGTCGAAGTAGCTCGCGTCGGCTCGCCGGCTCAACTGCGCAGCAGCCGCTGCGCATCCTTCAGCAGCAACAGCAGCATCTCGTGGCCTGCAGGTGAAGGCGCGAAGCCGAAATCGACGTAGAACTTCGCTGCAATCGCGTCGAGCGGATGGGTCATCAAGGCGCGAACGCCAGCCTGCTCGGATATGGTGATGGCGCGCGAAATCGCGTCTTTCAGCATGCCCGCGCCGATGCCTTGCCGGTGGTGTTGCAGGTCAACGGCAAGTCTGGCCAGTAAGACGATGGGAATCGGATACTGGCCCATGCCCTTGCGGATGCGCTCAGGCACGTGCACCGTGTCGACTTGCCCCACGGTCAGGCTGTAGTAGCCGATGACCCGGCGTTCGGCCGCTGTGCCGCCGATCACGACGAACGTGCGAGCCGAACCGCTGGCCTGGGCCTGGCGGGCATGCCGTGTCAACCACTCGCTGAGCGTCGGTCTGCCGCAATCGAAGCCATCGACGATATCGTCCGCGCCGAGTGGCCGCGGCGCAGACACCATCAGCGCTTCTCCCAGGGAGCCTTCTTCGAGAACAGTCGCTTCAGACCTGGGTTTGCCCGCGCCGGCCGGTCGAGCATTTTGAGCAAGGCCTCGTACTGAGCGGTGGGTACCACAAACAGACGCTGGTCAAGCAGAGTCTGCTCGGCTGCGCTGCACGCGCTGTCGAGAATGAATTCGGTCAGGGATTTGTGACGAGCTTCCGCCGCGCGCTTGAGAATTGCCTCTTGCGCAGGCGTGGCGCGGATCCCGAGCCGGGAGGAGCGAGAAGTCGACCGCTGTGCGACGTCAGTCATGGGTGGGTCTTGAGTTTGTTCAATGTGAGCAATGTTAGTACATTGATCGCACAACGGCAAATGGAATGCGAGCGGCCTCACTTCCGCCACCGCGCCCTCACCCTAACCCTCTCCCAGAGGGAGAGGGAACTCACCCGGTATTGCGCAACCCCGCCGCGACCCCGTTGATCGAGATGTGAATCCCGCGCTGCAGCCGTTCGTTGCCCGGATCGCCTTCGCGCCGCCGCCGATAGCGCCGCATCAGCTCGACCTGCAGGTGATTCAGCGGGTCGAGGTACGGAAACCGATGCTCGATCGACCGCGCGAGTGACGGGTTCGACGCGAGGCGCTGTTTCTCGCCGGTGATCAGCGACAGCGCGTCGTTCGTTCGCTGCCATTCGGCCTGGATCAGCGCGAAGATTTTCTTGCCCGTCTTCTTGTCTTCGACCAGCTCGACATAGCGCGCGGCGATGCCGAGATCGCTCTTGGCGATCACCATATCGAGGTTGGACAGCAGCGTTCGAAAGAACGGCCACTGCTTGTGCATGCGTTGAAGCAGGGCGAGACGCTCGCGCCGCAGCTTGGCGTCCGACAAGTACGACTCGATCGCCGAGCCGAAGCCGCACCAGCCGGGCAGCGCGACGCGGCACTGGCCCCAGCTGAAGCCCCATGGAATCGCGCGCAGGTCTTCGATCGCGCGCGTCGCCTTGCGCGATGCCGGACGCGAGCCGATGTTGAGCTCGGCGATTTCGCGGATCGGCGTTGCGCTGAAAAAGTAGTCGGTGAATCCCGGTGTCTCGTAGACGAGTTGGCGATAGGCGGCGTAACTCGCGTCGCTGATCGCGGTGGCGGCGTCGAGGAAGCTCTTCGGCGCGCTCTTGGTCGGGTGCAGCAAGGTCGCTTCGAGGGTGGCCGCGACCAGGGTCTCGAGGTTGCGCCGGCCGATCTCGGGGTGCGAGTATTTCGACGCGATGACTTCGCCTTGCTCGGTCAAGCGAATCTGCCCATTCACCGTGCCCGGCGGCTGCGCCAGGATCGCCTCGTAGCTCGGGCCGCCACCGCGCCCGACGGTACCGCCGCGGCCGTGAAAGAGACGCAGCGTGATGCCGTGCTCGCGGCCCAGTCCACCGAACAGATCCACGAGCGCGATCTCGGCGCGGTACAGCTCCCAGTTGCTGGTGAAGCTGCCGCCGTCCTTGTTGCTGTCGCTGTAGCCGAGCATGATGTCCTGCTCGCCGCCCGATCGCTGCATCATGGTGGCGATGCCCGGCAGCGCGTAGAACTCGCGCATGATCGGCGCCGCGTTACGCAGGTCGCCGATCGTCTCGAACAGCGGGACGACGATCAGGTCGGTGACGGCTGCGTCGTCGAGCGTGCCGCGCATCAAGCCGACTTCTTTCAGCAACAGCAACACCTCGAGCAGGTCGCTCACCTCTTCGGTGTGCGAAATGATGTAGTGGCGCAGCGCATTGCGGCCGTAGCGCTGCAGCATCACGAGCGCGGTCTCGAAGATCGCGAGCTCGCTTTGCGCGTGCTCGCTGTAGCTCGCGGCGCGCACGCGCAGCGGTCGCGCGTCGTTCAGCAAGCGCTGCAGCAACTCGCGGCGCAGCGGCTCGGACAGGCTCGCGTAGTCGGCTTCGATCTTCGCGACCTTCAGCAGCTCGCCGACCACCGCTTCGTGCTTGTCCGAGCTCTGCCGCAAGTCGACGGTGGCGAGATGAAAGCCGAACACCTGTACGGCGCGCATCAGCGGGTGCAGGCGTGGCGCGATCAGCGCATCGGCGTGGTGCGATCGCAGCGACGTTTCGATGATGCGCAGGTCGGCGAACAGCTCGTCGGCCGACACGTAAGCGTTCTGCGGCGCGACTGCGTGGCGCAGCGCTTCGGTGCCGGTGAGCTCGTGCAACGTGGCGGCGAGCCGCGCGTAGACGCCGATCAGCGCACGCCGATACGGCTCGTCTTCGCGATGCGGGTTGTGGTCGGGCGAGGTGTCGGCGAGCGCGCGCATCTCGCTCGACACCGGCGCGAGCGTCGCGCTGATCGACAGCTCGGCGCCGAGCTCGTGCACCTCGGTCAAGTAGAAGCGCAGCACCGTTTCGGCATGGCGTGCGAGCGCCATCCGCAAGGTGTCGGCGGTGACGAAGGGGTTGCCGTCGCGGTCGCCGCCGATCCAGTTGCCCATGCGGAAGAAGTTCGCGATCGCGTGGCCTGGCAGGGCGTTCTCGACGTCGCGATACAGGCGCGGGATCTGGCGCAGGAACGTCGCCTGGTAGTAGCTCAGCGCGTTTTCGATCTCGTCGGCCACGCGCAGCTTGGCGGTGCGCAGCATGCGCGTTTGCCACAGCTGCGTGACGCGGGCGCGAATCAGCGCTTCGTTCTCG
>VBCQ01000342.1 GCA_005882155.1 Betaproteobacteria bacterium | reverse complement strand
TGCAATCGAGCTTGCGCGATCTCGTCGTGCGCGGCACCTGCAACGCCGAGCCGTTCTGCGCGCAGATCGAGCGCATCGGCCTCGCGTATCGGGTCATCCACAACGGCACGCACATCGACGCCAAAGTGTTCACGCCGCGCGCTGCTGAGCTCAACGAGCTGATGCCGTTCAAGGCGCCCCCCGACTTGTCGAAGTTCCTGCTGTCGCCGATGCCCGGCCTGCTGGTCGACGTCGCCGTGCAGCCGGGCCAGCAAGTGCGCGCCGGCGAGAAGCTCGCGGTCATCGAGGCGATGAAGATGGAGAACATCTTGCTGGCGACGCAAGACTGTGTTGTCGGCGAGGTGGTGGCGACGAAGGGCGAGAGCCTGGCGGTCGATCAGGTGATCATTACTTTTGCCTGACGCACCCCAGCCGTTTGCCCTGAGGTATCGAAGGGCTGTTTCCGACTTCGCGTTCACCCTTCGATACCTCAGGGCGAACGGGATGGTAGTGATGACATGTCAATGACCCCACGTCCCTTCAAAGTCCTCGGCATCCAACAAGTCGCCATCGGCGGCACGAGCAAAGAGCGCCTGCGCACACTCTGGGTCGACAAGCTCGGACTGCCGATCACCGGCAATTTCGTCAGCGAGCGCGAGAACGTCGACGAAGACATTTGTGCGATGGGACATGGCGCGTTCAAGGTCGAGGTCGACTTGATGCAGCCGATCGATCCCGACAAGAAGCCCGCGGTTCACACAACCCCGCTGAACCACATCGGCCTGTGGATCGACGACTTGTCCGCCGCCGTGCAATGGCTCAGCGCCAACGGCGTTCGCTTCGCGCCGGGCGGCATCCGCACAGGTGCAGCCGGCTACGACATTTGCTTCATTCACCCAAAGAGCAGCGACGAATTTCCGGTCGCAGGCGAAGGCGTGCTGATCGAGCTGGTTCAGGCCCCGCCGGAGATCATCGCCGCGCTGAGCTGAGGATCAAACGGCGACCGGCGCCTTGATCGCCGGATGGCATTCGTAGCCCAGCACTTCGAAGTCTTCGTACTCGTAATCGAAGATCGAATCGGGCCGGCGCTTGATGTTCAGCGTCGGATACGCGAACGGCTGGCGCGACAACTGCAGCGCGACCTGCTCGGCGTGATTGCTGTAGATATGGCAATCGCCGCCGGTCCAGATGAAGTCCCCCACTTGCAGATCGCATTGCTGCGCGATCATGTGCGTGAGCAGCGCATAGCTCGCGATATTGAACGGCACGCCGAGAAAAATGTCGGCGCTGCGCTGGTACAGCTGGCAGCTTAGGCGTCGCTCGGCGACATAGAACTGAAAGAACGCATGGCACGGCGGCAAGGCCATCTTCGGAATGTCCGACACGTTCCATGCGCTGACGATGATGCGGCGCGAATCAGGGTTGGTCTTCAAGGTCTTGATGACCTCGGCGATCTGATCGATGTGGCCCCCGTCCGGCGTTGGCCACGACCGCCACTGCACGCCGTACACCGGCCCCAGGTCACCGTCGGGTTTCGCCCACTCGTCCCAGATCGTCACGCCGCGCTCCTGCAGCCAGCGCGCATTGCCGTCGCCGCGAAGAAACCACAGAAGCTCGAGGATGATCGATTTGAGGTGGACCTTCTTCGTCGTCACCAGCGGAAAGCCTTCACCCAAGTCGAAGCGCATCTGGTGACCGAACACGCTTCGCGTTCCGGTGCCGGTGCGGTCGGCCTTGAACACGCCGTGCGTCTGCACATGGCGCATGAAGTCTTCGTATTGAGAGCGAACGGGGCGGTTCATGCGGATGAATTATCCGCGAACATCGCCCACGCGCTCTTCGCAGGAGTGCGAGCGACTCGCACTCCCTCGGAATGAAAAAAAAGCTCAGCCCTGTCCCGGCTCGCGCAGATAAATCTCCACGCGCCGATTCTTCGCCCGCCCGCTCTCCGTGCTGTTGTCGGCGATCGGCTGGTGCTCGCCGCGGCCTTCGGTGTGCACATGCGACGGCGGAACGCCGCGCGCTGCGAGGTAGTCGCGAACGCTTTGCGCGCGGTCGAGCGACAGCGGGTTGTTGACCGAATCTGGCCCGGTGCTGTCGGTGTGACCGACGATCTCGACGCGCGCATTCGGGTCGCCGCGCAGGCTGTCGGCAAAGCGGTCGAGCACCGTTCGCATCTGCGGCTTGATCGCCGCGCTGTTGACGTCGAACGACACGTCGCTCGGCACGTTGAGCTTCAATTGGTTGTCGGCCGTGCGGCTGACTTCGACGCCGGTCCCGCGCGTGGCTTGCTCCATCGCCACGCGGCGCTCTTCCTGCCGCTTGCTCCACAGGTTGCCGGCTACCGCGCCGAGCGCGCCGCCGACGACAGCGCCGGTGCCGGCCTTGCCGCCGGTGGCCGAGCTCAGCACCGCGCCGGCTGCCGCGCCGACGCCAGCACCGACGGCTGTGCCTTTCTGCCGCTCGCTCATGTCAGCGCAGCCGGCGCTCAGGGCCGCGACGGCGGCCAGGCTCAACGCGGTGATGCGCGTCATCGATCGGTGGTTCATGCTGTTCTCCTTCGAATGCGTGCGCCGGCCCCGCGCCGACGGCATTTCGAAGTATCGAAGCGAATCAAGCACCCCAATGTCGGACGCGAGTAAGAGCTGCTGTCAGCGGAAACCTACAGCGTTGCCTCGGCACCGCTCGTTGCATCGCCGTCGCTGAACTGCAACGCCGCGAGCCGCGCGTACAGCCCGCCGGCGGCCGACAGTTGCGAATGCGTTCCGACCTCGACGATTTGCCCCGCCTCCATGACGACGATGCGATCCGCGCGTTGCACCGTCGACAAGCGATGCGCGATGACCAGCGTCGTGCGGTCGCGCATCGCCGACTCGAGCGCGGCCTGCACCATGCGCTCGCTCTCGGCGTCGAGCGCGCTGGTCGCTTCGTCGAGCAGCAGCAGCGGCGGGTTCTTCAGCATCGCGCGCGCGATCGCGATGCGCTGCCGTTGGCCACCCGACAAGCGCACGCCGCGCTCGCCGAGAAAGGTCTGGTAGCCCTCGGGCAGCGCGCTGATGAAGTCGTGTGCGAACGCTGCTTTCGCCGCGGCCATCACCTCGGCATCGCTCGCTTGCGGCTTGCCGTAGCGGATGTTTTCCATCGCGTTGGCCGAGAAGATCACGCTGTCTTGCGGCACGATGCCGATGCGCTCGCGCAGGTCCTTCAACGATGCCTCGCGCACGCTGACGCCGTCGACGCTGACCCTCCCCTCGCCCGCATCGTAGAAGCGCAGCAGCAGGTGAAACACCGTGCTCTTGCCGGCGCCGCTCGGGCCGACCAGCGCCACCGTTTCGCCCGGCCGCACGCGCAGGTCGAAGTGCAGCAATGCGGGATGCTGCGGGCGCGACGGGTAGCGAAAGCTCACGTGCTCGAGCGCGAGCGACGAGCCGCCGCGCGTCGGCGGCAGTGCCACCGGATGCGCCGGCGAGGTGATCGGCGAGCGTGCCGACAGCAGCTCCATCAAGCGCTCGGTCGCGCCGGCCGCGCGCAACAGGTCGCCGTAGACCTCGGCGAGCACCGCGACCGACGAGACGAGGATGATCACGTAGACGACCGTCTGGCCGAGGTGACCGGCGCTGATCTTTCCTTGGATCACCGCCTGCGTGCCCTGGTACAGGCCCCACAGCAGCGCGCCGAAGGTCGCGCTGATGATGAATGCGACGAGGAACGAGCGCATCCGCGTGCGCTTGACCGCGGTGCCGAACGCGTTCTCGGTCGAGGTGTCGAAGCGCTGCGCCTCGCGCGACTCCTGCGTGTAGCTCTGCACGACCGGAATCGCATTCAGGATCTCGGCCGCGATCGCGCTCGAATCGGCGACGCGGTCCTGGCTCGCGCGACTGAGCTTGCGAACGCGCCGCCCGAAGTACAGCGACGGCAGCACGACGAGCACCAGGATGCCGAGCACCTGCGACATCACGTACGGGTTGGTGACGATCAGCATCGCCATCGCGCCGAGCCCCATCACGGTGTTGCGCAAGCCCATGCTCAGGCTCGATCCGACGACCGTTTGCACGAGGGTGGTGTCGGTGGTCAGCCGCGACAGCACCTCGCCGGTCTGCGTGGTCTCGAAGAACTCGGGGCTTTGCTTGACGACATGCGCGTAGACGGCGTTGCGCAGGTCGGCGGTGACGCGCTCGCCGAGCCAGGTGACCATGTAAAAGCGCGCGGCCGAAAACACGCCGAGTGCGGCGCCGACGGCGAACAGCGCGAAGAAGTGCTCGCGCAAGGCCATCACCCGCGCACCTGGGTCGCTCGACACGAGGCCCTGGTCGATCAAGGACTTCAGCGCGACCGGAAACACCAGCGTGCTGACTGCCGCGAGCACGAGAAACAGAACGGCCAGCGCGATGCGGCCGCGATACGGCCGCAGGAAGGGCAGCAGCCCGCTGAGCGAGCGAACGTCCTTCGCCGGCGCGCCGGGCGCGACGCGCGCCACTGGGGTGGTCGAACCCGATGCAACCGAAGCAGGGGGCAAGGTGGTGGTGCTCGTCATGCGGCGAGTCTAGTTCGGGCCGATCTCAACGCACATCGTGAAAAGGCCCTGCCGTCATTCGGGATTTAACTGCCGGAGCAGAATTTGCCTAAGCAAATATTGCTGCGACAGTTAAATCCCACGATGGCTTCCCCGAAATCACTCCGCACCCCCTGCTTCTACGCCGGCGAGCACTACGTCATGGCCGAGAGCATGGGGCATCTGCTGTTCCAGCTGATGGCGAGCATCCGCCGCGAGGTCGAGTCGCGCATGGCCGAGCACGGCCTCACCGACGCGCAGTGGAAGCCGCTCTTGATGCTGAAGATGGGCCGCGCCGGCACCGCGTTCGAGCTCGCACGCGAGATGTGCGTCGATGCCGGCGCGATGACACGGATGCTCGACCGCCTCGAGGCCAAGGGCCTGATCGCACGCGTGCGCTCCGACACCGACCGGCGCGTCGTCAACGTGCAGCTGACTGCGGAAGGCGAGGCCGTCGTCGAGTACGTGCCGCATGTGCTGGCCGCCGTCAACAACGATTTCTTGCGTGGCTTCAACAAGCAGGAGTGGACGCAACTGAAGGATTTTCTGCAACGCATGCTGCTCAACGGGCAGGCGATGCAGGCCGACGGGGAGAAGGACGCCGCATGAACCACAACGCCATGTGCCTGAAGTCGAGGCTGTTTGATTCGCACTCGTCTCGTGCCGACAAACCCGCGCGCCGCGCGGCGTCGCCCGCGTCGCGCAAGCAACGCAGCGTGCCTGGCGCGGTGCTGACCGCGGTGACGATGGTCGGCGCCGTGCTCGCGACCGCTGCGATGCTGGCCGGTTGTGCCAACCCGGCCGGCGCGGTTGCGCCATCGCATTCGTTGATGACGCCGGCGCAGGTCGGCGCGTCCGCCTCCGCCTCGAGCACGCCGTGGCCTGCGAGCGACTGGTGGCGCGGCTGGGGCGACCCGCAATTGAGCGGTTTGATCGACCAGGCGCTCGTCCAGCAGCCGAGCCTGCAGTCGGTTCAGGCGCGCATCACGCAAGCGCAGGCGGCGGTCGATGCCGCGGGCGCCGCGCGCTCGCCGCAGGTCAACGCGTCGGTTGACTTGAGCGATCAGCGCTTCACGAAGACCGGCATCGTGCCGCCGCCGCTCGCCGGCGCGATCCGCTGGAACAACAGCGCGCAGATCGGCGCGAGCTGGGAGCTCGACTTGTTCGGCCGCCAGCGCGCCGCGCTCGACTCGGCTATCGGCCAGTGGCGCGCCGCGCAAGCCGACGCCCAGGCCGCGCGCGTGCTGCTCGCCGGCAACATTGCATCGACCTATGTGAATCTCGCGCGCCTGATCGACGCGCGCGCACTGTCGCAGCAGGCTTTGCAGCAGCGCGAGCAGACGCTTGCGCTCGTGCGCCAGCGCATCGTTGCAGGCCTCGATACGAATGTCGAGCTGCGCCAGGCCGAAGGCTTCATCGCGCAAACGCGGGTCGAGCTCGAGACACTCGATGAATCGATCGGCCGCACGCGTCATGCACTGGCCGAGCTCGCAGGCGTTGGGCCGAACGCGCTCGGCGAAGTGACGCCGCAGTTGGCGAGCGTGACCACTGCGCCGCTGCCTGCCGGGCTGCCCGCCGATCTGCTCGGCCGCCGCGCCGATCTCGTCGCGCTGCGCTGGCGCGTCGAAGCCGCGCTGAAGGATGCCGACGTCGCGCGCGCCCAGTTCTATCCGAACGTGAACCTCGTCGCGTTCGTCGGCTTGTCGAGCATCGGGCTCGATCGCTTCATCAATGCCGGCAGCGAAACTTTCGGAGCCGGCCCCGCGCTGCGCCTCCCGATCTTCGATGGCGGTCGATTGCGCGCGAACCTGAGCGCGCGCAACGCCGAGATCGATGTCGCCGTCGACGGCTACAACGCGGCGCTGCTGCGCGCCTTGCGTGAAGTGGCCGACGAGGTCACGAGCCTGCAATCGCTCGAGCGCCAGCAGCGTTCGCAAGCCGACGCGCTGCAAGCTGCCGAAGCCGCCTTCGACCTCGCGACGCAGCGCTATCGCTCGGGGCTCGGCAACTACCTCGTCGTGCTGACTGCAGAGACCAATGTGATCGCACAACGGCGCGCCGCGGCTGATCTGAAAGCACGCCACCTGAACGCCGAAGTCGCGCTGACGCGCGCGCTCGGCGGCGGCTATCAACAACAAATCGCACAACAACCCGAATCGAAAGCATCAGCATGAGCAACACCGAACAACAAAGCGCTGTGCCCGCCCCCGCCGTCGCCGCGAGCAAGCGCCGACCGGCACTGCTCGCGGTGGCCGGCGTCACATTGCTGGCAGGCCTGGCCTACGTCGGCGGCACCGTGCTCGCGATCCTGGCCGACGACACCGACATCGTGAAGGCCGGCCAGCCGCTCGTGAAGCTCGACCCGGCCGACGCGCAGCTCGCGCTCGAGCGCGCGCAGGCGCAGCTCGCGCAAACGGTGCGCGAAGTGCGAACGATGTACGCGACCAACGGCACCTTGGCAGCGAACATTCGGCTGCGCGAGGCCGAGGTCGCGCGCATGCAGAGCGACGTGACGCGCGCCAACGACGACGTGAATCGGCGTCAGCCTCTGGTCGCGACCGGCGCCGTTGCCGGCGAAGAAATGAAGCACACCGAGAACGCG
>VBCQ01000067.1:8314-12780 GCA_005882155.1 Betaproteobacteria bacterium | reverse complement strand
AGCGCGAGCAGGTGCACGACGCGCGGGCGCAGCGAGTACATGCCGAACATCAGGATCACCATCAGCATCGGGATCACCGCGCCGCGTCCGGCGCCGGTGATCGCATACGCCGCGACCGAGACGATGAAGGCCGCGCTCATTTGCGGCAGCGTCAGCGACGGATCGGCGAAGCGCAGGTTGAGTCCACTGCGAATGACGATGTAGAAGCCGCCGAAGGTGAGCAGCGTGAGCGTGGTCCACCAATGCACCGGCGCGACCGGCGCAATGCCGGCCGCGGCGAGGAAGTTCAGCGCCGCGGCGCTGGCGAGCATCAGGAACGACGCGATCGAGGACTGCAGCGCGCGGATGCGCTGGTGCGCATCGGCACCGAGCCAGACATCGCCGAGACGCTTGCGCAGCGATGCGTTCATCGCCGCCTCAGCCGCCACGCAAATGCGCGAGCGGCAGCGCCGCACCGGACTTCACTTCGCCGAGCGAGAAGCTGGTGTGCAGGTCCTTGACGTTCGGCAGATTCAACAACACCTCCAGCGAGAATTTGGAGAAGGCGTCGAGATCGGTGGCCATCACCTGCAGCTCGAACGTGCCCGCGCCCGAAATGTAGTGGCACGAGATCACTTCGGGAATCTGCCGGATCGCGTCTTCGAGCGCGCGCGTGTCGCTCGCGGTGTTGCGCTCGGCATCGACGCGAACGAAGGCGAGCACGCCGAGACCGATCTTGCGGCGGTCGATCTCGGCGCGGTAGCCGGTGATGAAGCCCTGCTCTTCGAGCCACTTGACGCGCCGCCAGGTCGGCGCCGCCGACAGGCCGATGCGCGAGGCGAGCTCGGTGTTCGACAAGCGCGCGTCGCGCTGCAGCTCGAAGAGGATTGCGATGTCGTAGCGGTCGAGCGTCGCGCCATGCGGCTCGGCCGGTTCGGCAACGTCCGGGGTTTTCCCCGGTTTGGGCGGCTTCGGCTTCATTCGGCAAGCAGAGTGCGTATCACAGCAAGATTATTGCTTGACCCCACCGTTTTTCGGCAAACAAAGAAAAGACTTGATGAAGCCAAAACTCTAAACTTCGCTCTCCCCCCGCAGGAGCTCGCCGTCGATGAACGCACCCCTTCCTGAGTCGATTCGCAAGGCGCTCGAGAGCGTCACGCTCGACGACAAATACAGCCTGGAAAACGGCCGCGCCTTCATGAGCGGCGTGCAAGCCCTCGTGCGCTTGCCGATGCTGCAGCGCAAGCGCGACGCCTTCAATGGCCTCAACACCGCCGGCTTCGTCAGCGGCTATCGCGGCTCGCCGCTCGGCGGCTACGACCAGGCGCTGTGGCAGGCGAAGAAGCACCTCGCGGCGCAGAACATCGTGTTCCAGCCGGGGGTCAACGAAGAGCTCGCCGCGACCGCGGTATGGGGCACACAGCAGCTCGATCTCTATCCGCAGAGCAACAAATTCGACGGCGTGTTCGGCATCTGGTACGGCAAGGGCCCGGGGGTCGACCGCTGCTCCGACGTGTTCAAGCACGCCAACATGGCGGGCACCTCGAAGCATGGCGGCGTGATCGCGATCGCCGGCGACGACCCTGCGGGCTACCGGTGTTCTTCCCTGCCAGGGTGCAGGACATCCTCGACATGGGGCTGCACGCGTTCGCGATGAGCCGCTTCGCCGGCGTGTGGGCCAGCATGAAGACGATCCAGGAAGTCGTCGAGTCGGCGAGCAGCGTGTTCGTCGACCCGGACCGGGTCGACATCGTGTTGCCCGAAGACTTCACGATGCCCAGCGGCGGCCTGCACATCCGCTGGCCCGATGCGCCGCTCGAGCAGGAAGCGCGGCTGATGGATCACAAGTGGTACGCGGCGCTCGCCTACGTTCGCGCCAACAAGCTGAACCACAACGTCATCGCCGGTCCGCAGGATCGCTTTGGCCTCATCGCGAGCGGCAAGGCCTACAACGACACGCGCCAAGCGCTGCACGACCTCGGGCTCGACGACGACGCCTGCCGGCGCCTCGGCATCCGGCTGCACAAGGTCAACGTCGTATGGCCGCTCGAAGCGACGATCACGCGCGACTTCGCGCAAGGCCTGCAGGAGATCCTGGTCGTCGAAGAGAAGCGCCAGGTCATCGAGTACCAGCTGAAGGAAGAGCTCTACAACTGGCGCCCCGACGTGCGGCCCAACGTGCTCGGCAAGTTCGATGAGCCGGCCGAAGGCAGCGGCGGCGAGTGGTCGCAGCCCAACCCGAGCAGCAACTGGCTGCTGCGCGCGCAAGCCGACCTGACGCCGGCGATCATCGCCAAAGCGATCGCCAAGCGATTGAAGAAACTCGGCGTCGACGCCGACACCGCCGCGCGCATGGACGCGCGGGTGGCGATCATCGAGGCGAAAGAGCGCAGCCTTGAATCAATGAGCGTCAAAGGATCGACAACGGCGTCGAGCGCCGTGGGTGACCGCACGCCATGGTTCTGCAGCGGCTGCCCGCACAACACCAGCACGAAGGTGCCCGAGGGCTCGCGCGCTGTGGCCGGCATCGGCTGCCACTACATGGCGGTGTGGATGGACCGCAGCACCGTCACCTTCAGCCAGATGGGCGGCGAAGGCGTGTCGTGGATGGGCCAGGCGCCGTTCACGACCGACCGCCACATCTTCGCCAACCTCGGCGACGGCACCTACTTCCACTCCGGCCTGCTGGCGGTGCGCCAGAGCATCGCCGCCGGCGTCAACATCACCTACAAGATTCTCTTCAACGACGCGGTCGCGATGACCGGTGGCCAGCCGGTGGACGGCACCTTGCGCGTGCCGGAGATGACGCGCGAGCTCGAAGCCGAAGGCGCGAAGAAGATCGTCGTCGTGACTGACGAGCCCGAAAAATACGAACAACACAAGAGCGGTGCACCGATCCGCTTGGCGCCCGGCGTCACGGTGCACCACCGCGACGAGCTCGACACGATCCAGAAGCAGTTGCGCGAGATCGAAGGGACGACCGTCATCGTCTACGACCAGACCTGCGCAACCGAGAAACGGCGCCGCCGCAAGCGCGGCACGATGGTCGAGCCGGCCAAGCGCGTCGTCATCAACGAGCTGGTCTGCGAAGGCTGCGGCGACTGCTCGGTGGCGAGCAACTGCCTGTCGGTCGAGCCGGTCGAAACCGAGTTCGGTCGCAAGCGGCGCATCAACCAGAACAGCTGCAACAAAGACTACTCCTGCGTCAACGGCTTCTGCCCGAGCTTCATCACCGTCGAAGGCGGCCAGCTCAAGAGCAAGAAGGCCGACAAGGCGCGGCCGAATCCGTTCGCGCTGCCGGCGCTGCCCGATCCGGTGCTGCCGGTCGCCGAGACCGCGTGGGGCATCGTCGTCGCCGGCGTCGGCGGCACCGGCGTCATCACGATCGGCCAATTGCTCGGCATGGCGGCGCACATCGAGGGCAAGGGCGTCGTCACGCAAGACTCGGCGGGCCTCGCGCAAAAGGGTGGCGCGACCTGGAGCCACATTCAGATCGCCAATCGCATCGACGCGATCCACACGACCAAGGTCGGCACCGCCGAGGCGGACCTGGTGATCGGCTGCGACCCCATCGTCGCGGCGAACAAGAGCACGCTGGCGGTCATCCGCGAAGGTCGCACCTTCGTCGCGCTGAACACGCATGGCGCGCCGACCGCAGCATTCGTGTCGAACCCGGACTGGCAGTTTCCGGCCGGCAACTGCGAGAGTGCGATCGCTGCGGCCGCCGGCGCGGCGCAGATCGGCGCCCTCGATGCCGACGAGCTTGCGGTGCAGCTGATCGGCGACTCGCTCTACACCAATCCGCTGATGCTCGGCTACGCATGGCAGCAGGGCCGCGTGCCGCTGAGCCACGCGGCGCTGATGCGCGCGATCGAGCTCAATGGCGTGCAGGTCGACAACAACAAGACGGCATTCGAATGGGGCCGGCACGCGGCGCACGACCTCGCCGCGGTGCGCTCGTTGATGAAGCCGGCGCAGGTGATCGAGTTCGTCAAGAAGAGCGGCAACCTCGACGACATGATCGCCAAGCGCGTCGAGTTCCTGAGCGGCTACCAGAACGCGGCCTACGCGGCGCAGTACCGTGCTTTCGTCGAGCAGGTGCGATCAGCGGAAGCGCCGCTGAAGAGCAGCAAGCTCACCGAAGCCGTCGCGCGCTACCTGTTCAAACTGATGGCCTACAAGGACGAATACGAAGTCGCGCGGCTGCATACCGACAAGGCGTTTCTCGCCAAGATCGCGTCGCAGTTCGAGGGCGACTACAAGCTGCGCTATCACCTCGCGCCACCGATGATCGCGAAGAAGAACGACAAAGGCGAGCTCGTCAAGCAGCCGTTCGGTCCGTGGATGCTCACGGGGTTCAAGCTGCTGACGAAGCTGAAGGGTCTGCGCGGCACGGCGTTCGACGTCTTCGGCAAGACCGAGGAACGCAAGATCGAGCGCGCGCTGATCGGCGAGTATCGCGAGTGCATCAGCGAGCTGCTGGTGGG
>VBCQ01000067.1:0-8162 GCA_005882155.1 Betaproteobacteria bacterium | reverse complement strand
CGAGCAACGCTTGCAATCGCGCTGCGTTGCGCGGCGCGTGTTCCTTGGCGGTGTTGTCGAAATAGCAGAACACGTCGCGCGACGCGCAGGGTGGTGGCGTGACCGACGAGACCCTTTGCGCGTCGCTCGGCTCCCCGCCGCGGCGCCAGGCGCGAATTCGTTCGGCCCAGGTGTCGAGCATCGCGTCGCTGTAGGTCGCGGGGTCGAAGCTGAAGTTCGGCGGACACTGCCAGAGGATCGGACCGAGCTTGTGCTGAAGCCGGAACACACCTGACGCGAAGAAGTTCGCGATCGGCGTGTCGACATCGCGCAGTCGCCGGATCTGCGTGATGTAGCGCGGCGCTTTCATGCTGAAGACGAAATCGTCAGGTGTCGAGTCGACCAGCGGGCGTAGCTCTCGGGTCGCTGCAACGAATAGAACGAGCCGTTGATCTCGATCGTTCGCAACGCGCGCGAAGCGAACGCGAGCTCGTCGTCGTGCTTCAAGCCTGCGGGATAGAACACGCCGCGCCACGCGTCGTAGCGCCAACCGGAAATCCCGACGCGAACGGTGCCGGGCGCCATCGCGGGCAATGCGTCAGGGCGCGAGCACCGCGTTCTCGACCAGCGCCGTGGCCGCCGCGATGTCAGGCGCCATCAGCCGGTCTTCGCTCATGAACGGCACCTCTTCGCGCAAGCGCGCGAGCAAGGCTTCGATCGTCGGCGACGAGCGCAGCGGCCGATGGAACTCGAGCGCCTGCGCGGCGGCGAGCCATTCGATCGCGACGACGCCGGCCGTGTTGTCGGGCATCGTGTGCAGGCGCCGCGCGGCGAACGTCGCCATCGACACATGGTCCTCCTGGTTCGCCGAGGTCGGCAGCGAATCGACGCTGGCCGGATGCGCGAGCGACTTGTTCTCCGACGCGAGCGCGGCCGCCGTCACCTGCGCGATCATGAAGCCCGAGTTCAGCCCGCCGTGCTCGATCAAGAACGCCGGCAACCCCGACAGCACCGGGTCCATCAGCATCGCCGTGCGACGCTCCGACAGCGCGCCGATCTCGGCGATCGCAAGCGCGAGGTTGTCGGCCGCGAACGCGACCGGCTCGGCGTGGAAGTTGCCGCCCGAGAGCGCCTCCATCGTGTCGGCGAAGACGAGCGGGTTGTCCGACACGCCGTTGGCTTCGGCGAGCAGGATGGTCCACGCGTGGTCGATCTGGTCGAGGCAGGCGCCCATCACCTGCGGCTGGCAACGCAGGCAGTACGGGTCCTGCACCTTCTCGCAATGCAGATGCGATTGGCGCAGCGGGCTGTCGTGCAGCCACTCGCGATAGCGCGCCGCGACTTCGCGCTGGCCGCGCTGCCCGCGCACCGCATGGATGCGGTCGTCGAACGGCGTGTCGGATCCCTTGGCCGCGTCGACGGTCATCGCGCCGACCGCGACCGCGGCGTCGAAGATCCGTTGCAGACGCTGCGCCGCGTGAATCGCGAGCGCAGTCGAACACTGCGTGCCATTGAGCAGCGCAAGCCCTTCCTTCGGTCCGAGCTCGAACGGCGCGAGGCCTGCATGCGCGAGGCCGCGCAAGGCCGACATGCGCTCGCCTTTGACAACGACCTCACCGATGCCCAGCAGCACGCCGCTCAGATGCGCGAGCGGCGCGAGGTCGCCCGACGCGCCGACCGAGCCTTTCTCGGGAACGACCGGCAGCACGTCGGCATTGAGCAGCGCGAGCAGCGCCAGGCGCACGACAGGCGCTGCGAGCGGCTGGCCGACGCCGGCGCTGTGCGACAGCACGAGGTTCTTCTGCAGCTGCGTCAACTGGTCGTCGGCGATGCGCGTCTGCGCGAGCTTGCCGAAGCCGGTGTTGATGCCGTAGATCGGCTCGTGGCGCGACACCAGCTCGCGCACCGCACGCACGCTCGCATCGATGCGCTCACGCGGCGACCCGGCGAGCGCGAACTTGGCGTCGCCCGAAACGGCCCGCTGCAACAAGGCTTTGTCGAGCCGACCGGGCGTGATGAGATGCTGCATGGTGTGCGTCGCAAGTGGCCTAGACAACTCTAGCATGCAGTCCCATAGAATCCGCCGATGACCGCACGCCGCAAACGCTCCCTGCCCTACGAAACCGTCAAGGCGGCGATCCATCAGCGCATTGCCGAAGGCGGCTGGCAACCCGGTGTGCGCCTGCCGTCGGAGCGCGAGCTGGTGCTGCAATTCGGCTGCGCGCGGATGACGGTGCACCGCGCGCTGCGCGAGCTCGAGGCCGAAGGGCTGATCGAGCGCCGCCAGGGCTCGGGCTCGTATGTCGCCGAGCTGCACCCGATCTCCAACCTGCTGCAAGTGCGCGACATCCACGATGAGATCGCCGAGCGCGGGCATGTGCATACGACCCGCGTGTGCGGCGTGATGCGCGAGAAGGCGGTGCCCGAAATCGCCGCCGCGATGCGCTTGCGCAAGGGCGCCACGGTCTATCGCTGCCAGCTCGTCCACATGGAAAACGGCGTGCCGATCCAGTTCGAGGATCGCCACGTCAACCCCGCTCTTG
Organism: Betaproteobacteria bacterium; assembly: GCA_005882155.1. Taxonomy (GTDB): domain Bacteria; phylum Pseudomonadota; class Gammaproteobacteria; order Burkholderiales; family Burkholderiaceae_C; genus Albitalea. Next base: position 5,640 of record VBCQ01000067.1, on the reverse strand, counting down.
CGCCCGATCTGCTGAAGCACGACTTCAGCGCCGTCACGCCGTCGCATGTGCTGTTCGAGCACGCGCCGCTGACCGAGGCCGAGCAGGTCATCGAAGCGGTGCTCGCGTCGCCCGAGCAGGCACGCCTGCTCGACGTGCCCGCGGCGAGTGCGCTGTTGATGGTGTCGCGCCGCACGGTGTCGCAAGGCCAGGTCGCGTCGATCGCGCGGCTGTACCACCCGGGGTCGCGCTATCGGCTGCTCGGCAGCTTCTCCGTGCAGGGGCAAGAGGGAAAGCTGGCGTAGGACAATCGGCGCCCGCTTCGTCGAGATCGCTTTCATGTCCTTGCCTGCTCCCGCCGCCCACGACCTCACCGATGCCGAGTTCGCCGAGCTCGACGATTTGCTCGCGGCCACGCCCGAGCCGCTCGAGCCCTGCGATGCGGTCATGCTCGATGGCTTTCTGTGCGGCGTGCTGGTGCAGCCGGTGCTGATCGAGCCGGCCGCCTGGATGCCGCATGTATTCGACTTCGAAGGTCAGCCGCTGCCCGACGACGCCGACGCCGCATGGCTCGAGCGCACGCAAGCGCTGATCCTGCGCCGCCACGCGGCGTTGAACCGCGCGATGGTCGAAGACGGCTGGTTCAACCCGCTGATCCTCGAGTTCGACGACGAGCATCCCATGCAGCCACCGGCTGACGGCGGGCCGGACCCGATGGCCGGGCTGAGCCCGATCTCGCAAGCCCTGATGCCGTGGGTCGCCGGTTTTCAGCATGCCGCACTGTGCTTCCCCGATCTCGCCGAGATGGATGACGACGCGGTGATGAATGCGCTCGCGCGCCTGTACCGCCACTTGCCGGCAGAAACCGACGAAGAGCGCGAGGTCGTCGCGACGCTCCTGCGCGAACATCCGCTCGCAACGCTCGACGATGCGATCGAGGAGCTCGTGGTCACCGTCGCCGACCTCGCGGACCTGACGAGCGAGTCGCGTTACAAGGTCGACACCGTGACCCGCGACGGGCCCAAGGTCGGTCGCAACGAGCCGTGCCCTTGCGGCAGCGGCAAGAAGTACAAGCACTGCCACGGCGCATAGCGTTTTTCAACCGTGCGACTGCAGATCCTCTCCGACCTGCACCTCGAGACCGAAGACTTCGCGCCCGAGCCGGCGCCGGGTGCCGAACTGCTGGTGTTGGCCGGCGACATCGACAGCCGCTGGGCCGGCTTCGAGCGCTTTCGCGGTTGGCCGGTGCCGGTGCTGTATGTCGCCGGCAATCATGAGTTCGATGAGCGCGAGTTCGATGACGTGTGGCCGGCGCTGCGCGAACGCTGCAATGCGCTCGGCTTCACGATGCTCGAGCGGCAGAGCGCGCTGCTGACCGATGCGAACGGCCGGCGAATTCGCTTCGTCGCGACGATTCGCTGGAGCGACCTCGATCTGCTCGGTACGCGCGACCGCGATCGGGTCTGGCGCTCGGCCGCCTACTTCATGAAGATCATGCGTGCCACGCGTCACGGCCTGCCGTTCGACGCCGGCGGCGTTCGCGAAGAGGCGCTGGCTTGCCGCGCCTGGCTCGCCGCCGAGCTTGCGCGCGCCAACGACGGCTGGGACGCGACCGTCGTCATCACCCACTACGGGCCGAGCCTGCGCAGCTGCGATCCGCGCTTCGGCGACCAGCCCGGCACCGCGAGTTTTTGCAACGCCGACGACGATCTGCTGCCGCGCGCCGATCTGTGGATCCACGGCCATGTGCACTGCCGCCACGACTACCGCGTCGCGCGCGGCGACGGCACGTCGATGCGCGTCGTCTGCAACGCGCGCGGCCATGCGCGCAAGGGCGAGGCCGAGAACTTCGACGGGAAGATGGTGGTCGAGGTCTGAGCGGGGAATGCCCCGCTCAGATCACCGAGCGGCCGTTCAATCGATCGTGCGGCGGGACCGGTGCGTTCAGGTCGATGCGCTCGATCTCGGGTTCGGCCGGCGGCTCGACCGGCGGCGTCAGGCTGGCGTCGAGGCCGAATGCGGTGCCCATGTCGGCGTAGTCGTCATCGCGCGTCTCGCCCGGCTTGATCGGGCTCATGGACCACCACGGATGATTCGGGACCTTGTTCATTGCAAACCCCTCGCAACTCACGCTGATGATGGCAGTGTGGGCGCCGCCGTGCGCGCCTGGTGCGCGGAAATGACAGGCAGTTTGCGTGCAGTTCGTTACGAAGCCCGCCGCTGTTGCAAGCTCAGCCGCGCAAAACGCCGGCGCGGCCCGATTCGACATGGAAGATCGCCTGGGTCGACAAGCTCGCATCGGGTTGCGCCGGTGACGGCGTGGCGCGGAACTCGCAGCTCGCCGCTTCGCTCGTGATGTCGATCAGCGCGTAGCCGCGCTCGTCGCTGCGCGCGTGCAGCATGTCGGGGTTGCTGGCTCGCAGCATCGTCGTCACCGCCTCCGACAGGCCGTGGCTCGTGATCGAGCTGCAGACGAATTCGCTCGCAACGATGGGCGAGCGCGCATCGTTGGCGCGCAGCCGCAGGTTCGCCGCCACATGGCGATGCACGTCGCCGCCCAGGCACAGCACGTCGGCAAGGCGCGGCTCGGCGATCGCGCGCAGCAGGCGCTGGCGCGCGGCGGGGTAGCCGTCCCAGCCGTCGGTGTAAATGCGGCGCCCGCTCGGCGTGTCGACGCCGCTGTCGCTGATCTGCGTCGCTTGCGCTAGCAGCTTCCAGCGCCGAGCACTCGACGCCAAGCCGCGCTCCAGCCAGCGCTCCTGGTCGGCGCCGAACATGCTGCGCGATTCGTCGGCCAGCTCATCGCATTGCGCGAGCACGCGGCCGCCCGCGCCGCGGCCGTCGGCGCACGGCTGCACACCGCGGTATTGGCGGTTGTCGAGTGTCCACAGCTCGGCGAGCCGCCCCCACGCAAAGCGGTCGCGGATGCGCATCGCCGGGCCGGTTGGCAGCACGCCCGGCGACACCGGCATGTGCTCGAAGTACGCCTTGTAGGCGGCGGCGCGCCGGCGCAAAAACGCGTCGACACCGAGGTCGCTCGGCGAGCGCTCGCCGGCATAGTCGTTTTCGACCTCGTGATCGTCCCAGGTCACGAGCCACGGATGCGCCGCGTGGGCGGCGCGCAGATCGGCGTCGAGCTTGTAGGTCGCGTGGCGGGCGCGGTAGGCGTCGAGGGTCAGCGGCGTGCCGGCCTCATGCGGCCGCAATCGATAGCGCGGGTTGCTCGACTCGTAGATGTAGTCGCCGACGAACAGTACGAGGTCGAGGTCGCGCCCGGCAATCTCGCGATGCGCCGCGAATGCGCCCTGCTCGTAGTGCTGACACGACGCGAGCGCGAGACGCAAGCGCGACACGTCGGCGTCGAGCGCCGGCGCGCTGCGGGTGCGGCCTATCGGGCTCGCGACATCGCCGGCGATGAAGCGGTAGAAAAAGGTCGCGCCGCTGCGCAACCCGACCACCTCCACATGGACGCTGTGCGCGTGCTCGGGCAAGGCGATGAACTCGCCGCTGCGCAGCCCGGTGGAGAAGCGCTCGTCGTCAGCCAGCTCCCAGCGCACGGCGATCGGAGCGTCGGGCAAGCCGCCTCCCGGCTCGTGCGGCCGCACGGCGAGGCGGGTCCAGATGACGACCGAGTCGGGTCGCGGCATGCCGCTCGCGACACCGAGCTTGAACGGGTAGTCGCCGTTCGGCGGCAGCGGCTGGGCCGCTCGCGCGTCGCGGCGCAATGCCGGCGCAGCGAACAAGCTGCCGAGCGCCAGTGCCGCCGCGCGGCGACTCAAGTCGTGAAGAAATCGGCGGCGCTGCATCGCCCGGCATTGTGCGCGAGCCCTGCTGTTGCGACTCGTTGCGCTGTTTGCAAAGTGTTGGTGTATCCCCCTTAAGGAGGATGGCAATCCGCCGCAGCGCCCTCTATCGTTCTCAGCTGAAGGGGAGACACAGATATGACATTGATGTCACTGCGGGCGCTGACCTGGGGCACCGTGACCGGTGCCGTGCTCAGCGCTTTGCTGCTCGCCGCGATCGAAGGCGGCTGGCCCGATCTGGCCCGGCAACGCCCGGGCGACAGCGCGAGGCAGCCGCCGTTGCCGAGCGAACCATCGAACGCCGTCGGCCAGCGCAACTCGCCGGGTCATGCGGTGCCGACTGGCGGGCCGGCGCAACGAGACGACCGCCCGACCCGCTGACGCGGACGCTTACTGCGCGGCGACGTACTTGTTGCCCGCCGCCTTGTAGCGCTCGATCGCCTTCTTCAGGTCGGTGTATTCCTCGCACGGCAGGCGGCAGATCTTGTCGAGCGCAGCGAGGCGCTTCTCGGCGGTCGCGAGGTCGCCCTTCATCAGGTACAGCTCGCCCGAGTATTCGAGCGCGCCGCGGTGCTTCGGGTCGATGCGCAACGCTTCGTTGTAGAACTTCTCCGCCCCGTCGAGGTCGGGCGTCTTGGCCTTGCGCAGGCTGTAGCCCATCAGGTTGTTCCAGTCCGCGCTGCCGCTGTCGTTGACGCGATTGAGCTCGTCGATGGCGACTCGCCATTGCTTGGCGGCGATCTGTGCGCGCGCGGTGGCGAGCTTGTCTTCGGCGACCGGCCCGGTGTCGGCGGCGAAAGCGGTGTGCATCGCGAGGCCCAGGGCCATCGCCGTCAAGCTGCGAGCGAAAGAAGTCTTCATGGTGGGTTCCTCGGGTTGGGCAGACAGCGTCATCGCATGTCTTGTCGGCACTTACGGTGCGAGTCGGTCAACGGACGCAGCGCCGTTTCACCACATCTTCACGCAGTTGCCGGTCAGCACGAATTCGCTGCTCGGCGCATCACCGGGTTTCGCCGGTGCCGCTTCGATGCTGACGGCGAGCCGCGGCACGTTGAAGAAGAGTTTCTCCGACGTGTCGGCCAGCGAGAGCTTGGCGCTGCCGCTGCCCGGCACGACGCCGACCGGGAACGGCGCACCATCGTCCTTCGGCAAGGCCCACAGCTGGGCGACCTTGCCCGCCGGCACGGCGACCGGCTGCAGCATCTTCACCGTCAGTACCCGGCCTTGACGGCGCGAACTCGCGAGCACGGTCGGCTTGCCCGCCGCGTCGGTCAGCAGACCGACGTAGCTCGCCGGCAACGTGTCGGCCTGCGGCTCGAGCCCGACGATGCCCGGCAGCAGGCGCAGCACCAGCACGCACAGCAGCACCCCGGCCAGCGCGCCACCGAGCGCGCGACCCGACAGCAGGTTCGCGAGCCACTGGAACCGGCCGCTCGGTGCGCCGCGCGGCGCGCGCACGGTCGGCGGCGGCGCGACGAACAACCGCCGCTCGAGGTGACGCCACACATGATCGCGCGGCTGCATCGCCGGCACGCCGTTGGCGAGCACGGTGAAGCGCTCCTGCCAGCGGCCCACCGCTTGCATCGCGATCGGCGCCTGCTGCAGCACACGCTCGAAGCGGCGCCGAGCCGGGCCGGCGAGCGTGCCCAGCGCGTATTCGCGCGCCAACAGGTCCAGTCGTTCAGGCAGTAGATAGTTCATGCGGCCACCTCCGTGCGGCGGCGACAGATCGAACCGCTGAGTGATCGGTTGACCCGACAGCATTGCGCTGGTCGATCCCCGTAAACGGGGCCCCTCGCCCTTCGCTTCATGCCGTCACACCCGAGGCTTCGAGGCAAGCTTTCAACTTGTCGAGCCC
>VBCQ01000343.1 GCA_005882155.1 Betaproteobacteria bacterium | reverse complement strand
CGCCAGCATGAAGCCGAGCGGCTTGGGCGGCGGTGGTGCGTTGACCTTCGGCGGGAACAAGAGGCGTTGGGCCAGGAACAACAGCGTCAGCCCGCCGACGACGGCCGCGACTGTCTTGGCCGACAACACGCCGAACAACACCGTGCCGACGACAGTGCCGATCAGACCAGCCGGCAGCAGCAGGCGGATCAGCTCGCGGTCGCGCTCGCGCCACAACTGCTGCAGCCCGGCGAGGTCCATCACGAACAGCAGTGGCAGCATGATCGCGGCGGCTTGCGGGACCGGAATCGTGAGCGCCATCAGCGGCACCGCGAGCGAGCCGAAGCCGCTCAGAAAGCCGCTCTTCGCCAGCCCCATCATCAGCACCGCCGGTACCGCGACCGCGTAGAACGCGGGCTGCGAGACGAAGGGCAGCGCGCTCAGCCAGTCACTCAATGCGGCACGCCTCTTCGAACGTGAGGCGCGGGCTGCGACCGAACACCTTGCTCGGGTCGCCGCGGCCCAAGCTGCAGACGAAGTTCGTCTTGACGGTCGTGCCGGCCCAGAACGCAGCGTCCATCTTCGCTGCATCGAAGCCGCTCATCGGCCCGCAGTCGATGCCGAGCGCACGCGCGGCGATGATGAAGTAGCCGCCTTGCAGGCTGCTGTTGCGAAACGCAGTCTCGGCGATCTTCTCCGGCTTGCCGGCGAACCAGGGCCGCGCATTGGTGTGCGGAAACAGCTGCGGCAGCTTGTCGTAAAACGCCATGTCCATGCCGATGATCGCGGTGACCGGCGCGCTGCGCACCTTCGCGACGTTGCCGGGGTCCATGCAGTCGATGAGCTTGTCTTTCGCCTCGCGCGACTGCACGAAGATGAAGCGCGCCGGGCTGCAATTGGCCGAGGTCGGGCCCCACTTCATCATCTCGTAGAGCGCGCGCAGCTTGGCTTCGGGGACGGGGTCGGCAAAGAAGCCGTTTTGCGTTCGCGCGTGATCGAAGATTTGTTCGGTGGTGATGTTCATCGAGGCTTGTCGGCTGCAAAGCAAGGGGACAATTGTCCGATGTTCACTCCATCCCAGCACGACGTGAGGCGCTTCTTCTGCGATGCCTTCCGCAAACTGCGCGAAGGCACGCCGCTGACGCCGCTCGAAGCGATGGCCTGCGACTGGATCGCCGAGCATCCCGAATACCACGCCGATCTTGCTGACCTCGATGCGGCACTGGCAGCGGTGTTCGATGTCGACGCGGGTCGGTCGAACCCGTTTCTTCATCTCGCGATGCACCTGACGATCAGCGAGCAGCTGAGCATCGACCAGCCGCGCGGCATCAAGCAGGCCTTCGAGCTGCTCGCTGCGCGCCTCGGGTCGGCACATGACGCGCAGCACGAGGTGATGGAGTGCTTGGGCGAAATGATGTGGGCGTCGCAGCGCAGCGGATTGCCGCCGGATGGGGAGCGTTACATCGATTGCGTGCGGCGGCGCGCGAAACGCGGGTGAGCCTTCAGAACTCGACGTTGTCGATCAGTCGCGTGTTGCCGAGTTTCGCGGCGCCCAGCGCCACCAGCGAATCGCTGCGACCCGATGGAACGCCGAGGTCATCACGGCGGCGAATCGTCAAGTAGTCGGGCTGCCAGCCGGCGGCGCGCAGCGAATCCATCGCCCGCACCTCGATCTCGGCGAGCGTCGCCAATGCTTCGCGATACTGCTTCGCCATCCCCCGCAACATCGCCGACAGCTCGACCGCCTTCGCCCGCTCGGCCTCGCTCAGATAGCCGTTGCGCGACGACAGTGCGAGGCCGCTCGATTCGCGGCAGGTCTCGCCGGCCTCGATCTCGATCGGCAGCGCAAACTGCGCCGTCATGCGGCGGATCACCATCAGCTGCTGGTAGTCCTTCTTGCCGAACACGGCGACCTTGGGCTGCACGCAGCCGAACAGCTTCATCACGACGGTGCACACGCCGGTGAAAAAGCCGGGGCGGAAATGGCCTTCGAGGATGTCGGCGAGTGCCGGGTCGGGCAGCACCTTGAAGGTCTGCGGCTGCGGATACAGCTCGCGCTCGTCGGGCGCGAACACGAGGTCGCAGCCCGCGGACTGCAACAGCTCGCAGTCGCGCGCCAGTGTTCGCGGGTAGCGGTCAAAGTCTTCGTGCGGCGCGAATTGCAGCCGGTTGACGAAGATGCTCGCGACCACCGGCAGGCCGTGCGCGCGCGCTTGGCGCACCAGGCTCAGATGACCTTCGTGCAGATTGCCCATCGTCGGCACGAAGGCGCAGTCGCCGGCTTGGCGCAG
>VBCQ01000341.1 GCA_005882155.1 Betaproteobacteria bacterium | reverse complement strand
CGATGGACGAGCTCGAGAAACTTCGCCGTCGGCCGCGCCTGGCGCAATTGCTCGATGACGCCGAAGCTCACCCCGCTGCCGCCGTGCACCGCCACGCCGGCCGGTTTGTTCAGCGCGATCAGGTGCTCGTCTTCGAACACCACCGGGAACTCGCGCGGCGGTGCAATCGGCTCGGTGCTGCGGTCGGCAATGCGCACCGGCGGCACGCGCACCTCGTCGCCGATGGCGAGCCGCGTATCGGCGGCTGCGCGACCTTTGTTGACGCGCACTTCGCCGGAGCGGATCACGCGATAGACATGCGTCTTGGGCACGCCTTTGAGCCGCTTGACGAGGAAGTTGTCGAGCCGCTGGCCCTCGCTGCCTTCATCGACCGTGACGCGGGTCACGGCGAGCGGCGATGCCGGACGCGCCACGAGGACCTTCGGCGTCGCGGCCTTTGCGCCGCTGCGCGTTTTGGCCCCTATAATCCGTTGCACCACGTTTGCGATGTAAGTGTTTGATTTTCCTGAGTTTACTCGGGGCACTTCGCAAGGCAGGCGGGGCGGCCGGCGCGCAAGCGCGGGCCACAAGGTGATGCAACGCACGTCGCGTGCGGCGGGCCCTGTCCCCAAGTGACCGGGCGGCCGACAGCCCCGTGCGGCAGAGCAAACGTAGAACGAGCCGCCGGCGCTTCGCGCGCCGGAAGAACAAAGGTTTTCAGGCCGGAGACGATACGCGCGCAGGCCACGATGCCGCAGCGCACACCGCCTTCAGCCCGCGTCCAGTGAGTCCCGCGGATGTCGTCCAGAGCTTCCTTTCCAAAGCGCCACGCATCGCCGACCCGGCAATGCGTCGCGGAGCATTTGGCCCTCCCCGCTTCTCTCACTGCCACGCACGCGCCAACGCTGACAGGCTGAGCTTCGCAGCCGGCCGTCAGTCCAGGGCGATTCCTTCTCGGTTCCTCGACGTTTCTCGTGCATCGATGAGTCGCTGCTGAGCGATCAGCGGCGGCATGTTGAGTCGCCTGCCACCGCATGAGGTGGCAGCGCAGGAGTGCACATGAAACGCATGCTGATCAATGCGACGCAGCCCGAAGAGCGGCGCCTCGCTATCGTCGACGGCCAAAAGCTGCTCGACTTCGAAACCGAGATCGAAGGGCGCGAGCAGCGCAAGGGCAACATCTACAAAGCGGTCGTCACGCGCGTCGAGCCTTCGCTCGAAGCCTGCTTCGTCGACTACGGCGAAGACCGCCACGGCTTTCTGCCGTTCAAGGAAATCTCGCGCAACTACTTCCGTGACGGCGTCGACGTTCGCAATGCGCGGATTCAAGACGCGATCCGCGACGGCGACCAGTTGCTGGTGCAGGTCGAGAAGGAAGAGCGCGGCAACAAGGGCGCGGCACTGACGACCTTCGTCTCGCTCGCCGGCCGCTACTTGGTGCTGATGCCGAACAACCCGCGCGGCGGCGGCGTGAGCCGGCGCATCGAAGGCGAAGACCGCGAGGAGCTGAAAGAAAACCTCGACCAGCTCGAGTACCCGAAAGGCATGAGCCTGATCGCCCGCACCGCGGGCATCGGCCGCAGCGCGCCCGAGCTGCAGTGGGACCTGAACTACATGCTCAAGCTGTGGACGGCGATCGACGGCGCGGCCCAGGCCGGCAAGGGCGCGTTCCTGATCTACCAGGAATCGTCGCTCGTCATCCGCGCGATCCGCGACTACTTCACCGCCGACGTCGGCGAGATCCTGATCGACACCGACGACATCTTCGATCAGGCGCAGCAGTTCATGAGCCATGTGATGCCGGAGACGGCGAACAAGGTCAAGCGCTACCGCGACGATGCGCCGCTGTTCTCGCGTTTCCAGATCGAGCACCAGATCGAGACCGCGTTCTCGCGCACGGTGAACCTGCCGTCAGGCGGCGCGATCGTGATCGATCACACCGAAGCGCTGGTGTCGGTCGACGTGAACTCGGCACGAGCCACCCGCGGCAGCGACATCGAAGAGACTGCTACCCGCACCAACCTCGAAGCGGCCGACGAAATCGCTCGCCAGATGCGGCTGCGCGACTTGGGCGGATTGATCGTCGTCGACTTCATCGACATGGAAGAGTCGAAGAACCGCCGCGAAGTCGAGACTCGATTGCGCGATGCGCTGCGCCAAGATCGCGCACGGGTGCAGTTCAGCTCGATCTCGAAGTTCGGCCTGCTCGAGCTGAGTCGCCAGCGTCTGCGCCCGGCCTTGAGCGAAGGCAGCCACATCACCTGCCCGCGCTGCAACGGCACCGGCCACATCCGCGACACCGAGTCGTCGGCGCTGCAGATCCTGCGCATGGTCCAGGAAGAGTCGATGAAGGACAACACCGCCGCCGTGCATGTGCAGGTGCCGGTCGAAGTGACGAGCTTCCTGCTCAACGAGAAGCGCACCGAGATCACGAAGATCGAACTGAAGCAGCGCGTGACCGTGCTGCTGGTGCCGAACAAGAACCTGGACACGCCGAACTACCGGCTCGAGCGCTTGCGCCACGACGACCCGCGTCTGGAGAACCTGCAGGCGAGCTACACGATGATCGACGACGTCGAAGAAGAAGTCGGCATCACACGGCGCGAGAAAGGCAAGGCCAAGCAAGAGCCGGTCATCAAAGGCATCCTGCCCGAGACACCGGCGCCGATTGCGCCGCCGAAGCCCGAGCCGGTACCGATTGCAGTGCCGGCACCGGTGGCTGCAGCGCCGGCGCGCTCACCCGCCGGCGGTGGTTTCTTCGGCTGGGTCAAGCGCTTGTTCGGTGGTGCGGAAGAAGCACCGACCGTTGCACCGACCGTCGTCAAGCCGGTCGCGTTGGCCGAAGGTGCCGACCGCGGTCAGGCTCGTGGCGAGCGCGGCGGCCGTGGTGGTCGTGGTGAACGCGAAGGCAAGCGCGAGGGGCGTCGCGGCGAACGTGGTGGCGAGCGTGGCGGCCGTGGCGATGGTCGCGGACGTCGCGGTGAGAGGCCGGAAGAAGGCGCGGCGGTCGAACCGGCGAAGGCAATGAGCGAAGAGCGCGGCGGTCGTGGTGAAGGCCGCGGCGAGCCGCGCGCTGAGCGTGGCCCGCGCGCAGAAGGCGCCGAGCGCGGCGAGGGTCGAGGCGAAGGCCGACGCGGCCCGCGTCCGGAACGCGAGCGCCGTCCTGCAACACCGGTCGAAGCGGCGAACGATGAGACGCTGCCGCCGACTTCGTTCGTTGATACGGTTCCCGGCGCTGAAGCTGCAGAGACCGGTGAGGCGCGCGAAGGCGGCCGTCGACGTCGTCGTGGCCGCGGCGGACGCGACCGTGATGAGTCGCGGCAAGCCGGCGCGCCGGTGGCCGAGGTGAACGGCGAGCCGAGCGCTGAAGCGCCGTCAGCGACCGCGCAGAGCCAAGGGCAGACCGAGCCACTGCTGGCCGATGGCATGGCCGCACCGAGCAGCGAAGACAGCGGCGAGCGCGAGAGCCGACGCCGTGGCCGCGGCCGCGACCGGCAACGCCGCGAACGTCGCGATGAGGAAGCGCCGACCGGCGTCGAAGCGGTGTCGGAAGCTGCGATGGTCGAGTCTCCCTTCGCCGAGATGGCGCCGGCCGAGACGATGGCCGCTGCGCCGATCGCGGCGCCGATCGTCACGCCACCTGCCGCGCCGGTCGCCGCCCCCGCGCCGATTCAAGCGCTCGCTGCGGCACCGGCCACCGTCGCACCCTTCGTGCTGCCGACCACCGATCTGCAAGCGGTCGCTGAGGCCGCCGGTCTGCAGTGGGTCAACTCGGATGCCGAGAAGATTCGCGTGGTGCAAGAAGCGATGGCCGCCGAGCCGAAGCCGATCCACGTGCCGCGCGAGCCGAAGCCGATCGTCGCCATCGACGAGGGCCCGCTGGTGTTGGTCGAAACGCGCAAGGACCTGACGCAGTTCAAGCTGCCGTTCGAGAGTCAGCAGGGGTCGCAACCGCAGGCTTGATGTGAAAGACGTGGATCCCCGCCTTCGCGGGGATGACCACAGTTGGGCGTCATCCCCGCGCAGGCGGCGATCCACGCCGGTACATCACGGCAGTCTTTCAAGCGCCTGCTGATACGTCGGGTGGTGCATCAACTCGTCCCACGGCAGCGGCGCGCTTTGCGGCAGCAGATCGAGCCGCCGTGCTTCGCTGTGCGGGTCGGCATGCCAGCGGCCCTGCTCGAGCGCGGCTTGCAAGCCGTCGAGCAATGCGTCTACCGGTTTGCCTCCGTCGACCTTGGACTGATTGCACAACAGCACCATGTCGCAACCGGCATTCAACGCCGCGATGCCACCCTCGACCGGACTGCCGGCGACGCGCGCGCCTTCCATGCTGAGGTCGTCGCAGACGATCGCGCCGGCGTAGCCGAGCTTGCCGCGCAAGATGTCCTTCAGCCAGCGCGAGGAGAAACCGGCCGGCAGCTTGTCGATCTTCGGAAAGGTCACGTGCGCCGGCATCACGCAGGTGAGGCCCGACGACAGCCAGTCGTAGGGCTTCGCGTCCTCGTCGAGAATATCCTCGAGCGAGCGGTCGTCGATCGCACGCGCCACATGCGAGTCGGCCACCGCGTAGCCGTGCGCCGGGAAGTGCTTGCCGCAGTTGGCCATGCCCGATCGCATCAAACCCAGCATCAGGCTTTGTGCGAGCATCGTCACGACGCGTGCGTCACGGTGGAAGGCACGACCGCAGGCGCGCAACTCGGCGCCCAGCACGTAGCCGGCCGAGAGCGTGGCGTCGACGGCACGCATGGCATCTTGCATCCACAGCTCGCCGAACTTGCGCATCGCCGGCAGGTGCGTGAAGCCATCGGTGCGAAAGCGCTGCACGCGGCCGCCTTCGTGGTCGACCGTGATGAGGATGTCGGGTCGCAGCGACTTGACCTCGGCCGTCACTTCGGTCAGCTGGCGGCGGTCTTGCCAGTTGCGGGTGAAGAAGATCAGGCCGCCGGTCAGCGGGTGCTGCAAGCGGCGCCGGTCGTCGTCGTTCAGGCTGTGGCCGGCGATGTCGAGAATGACGGGGGAATGTTGGGTCATGGGTTGTTGGTTTCGGTGACGACGAAGCTCGCCGCGTAGTCCGACTCATCGCTCACGCTGACATGGGCCGACAGACCGCGCGCTTCGAACCACGCGGCGAGCTCGCCGTGCAAGCGAATGAAGGGCTTGCCGGCATGCCCAGGCCGACGGCCTTGGAGAATGCTTCCTTCGCCGAGAAGCGGCTCGCAAGGTAAGCGACGCCGCGCGCCGCGACTTTGCTGCCGCGCGCCCGGTAGACCAGGATCTCGCTCGGCCCCAGCACCTTGTCGGCGAACCGATCGCCGCGCCGCGCCAGTGTCGCGGCGATTCGTCGCACGTCGCAGATGTCGGTGCCGATGCCGTAGATCATCGGGCGGCGGCTCGATGAATGCAGCGCAGATAGTCGCGCACGGTCTCGGCCAAACCGAGCTCGAGCGCGTCGGCAATCAGCGCGTGGCCGATCGAGACCTCTTGAACGCCGGGCACCGCGGCCAGGAAGTCGGTCAGGTTGTCGCGATTCAAGTCGTGGCCCGCGTTGATGCCGAGGCCTTCGCGCAATGCCGCCTGCGCCGTCGCAGTGAAGCCCGCCAGCACGCTCATCTGCTGCGCTGTGCCATGCGCGCGCGCGTAGCTTTCGGGTCCATGAACAGGCTGACGCGCACGCCGAGCGATTTCGCCTCGGCGACCAGCGGCGCGAGCCGCTGCGCGTCTTGCGGAAACAGCCAGCCGTGGTCCGACGTCGGCTGGTCGACCGCATCGGGCACGAAGGTGCATTGATGCGGCTTCACCGAGCGCACGAACTCCATCAGGTTATGAAACGGATTGCCCTCGATGTTGAACTCGATCTGCGGCCAGCGCTTGAGCAGCTCAGCGAGCTCGTGCACGTCGTGCACACGAATGTGGCGCTCGTCGGGCCGCGGATGCACGGTGATGCCTTGCGCACCGGCCTCGATCGCGATCGTCGCCGCGCGCGTGACGCTGGGAATGCCGAGCGCGCGCGTGTTGCGCAACAGCGCGACCTTGTTGAGGTTGACCGACAGCGCGGTTGCGCCGCGATGCGCATCGAGGCCGCTGGTGACAAG
>VBCQ01000340.1 GCA_005882155.1 Betaproteobacteria bacterium | reverse complement strand
CCAGGGGCGACCGCGCAGCCAATCGAACAGCGCGGCAACCGGCAGACTTTCGCCGAGCACTTCGCGGGTCAGCGCGTCGAGGTTGTCGAAGCGCGTCTCGCCTTGCGACGTGACCAGTGCGACGCGATCGGGCGCCCAGCGTGCTCGTGCGAGCGTGGTGCCGAGCGGCGTGCTGAGGTCGAGCCGGCCTTGTTTCGCATTGCCCTGCAGCTCGAACGCGGCGGTCACGTTGCGCGCCTCGCTGGCCGGTGTCGCGTCGACCCGAACCGTCATGCGGCCTGCCAACGTGTCGACGGCTGCGCTGTCGATCGACATCGGCGCGGTCGCGCATGCGCCGAGCGCAGCGAGCAGCGACGGCGCCGCGATTGCGCGCAGCCAGCTCACAAGTCGACCCGCAACCGCGCCAGCGTCTCGCGCAGCACGTCGTTCGTTGCGTCGCGGCTGCGGCCTTCGCGCAGCACGCGGCGCGCCTCGTCGCGCTGGCCGCTGACCCACAGCACTTCGCCGAGATGGGCGGCGATCTCGGGGTCGGGGCGCGACTTGTAGGCGTCGCGCAGTAGCCGCAGCGCTTCGTCGCGGTGGCCCATCCGGTACTCGACCCAGCCGAGGCTGTCGGTGATGAACGGCTCGCCCGGCGCAATGGCGAGCGCCTTCTCGATCAGCGCCTTCGCTTCGGGCAGGCGCATGTTGCGCTCGGCGAGCGAGTAGCCGAGCGCGTTGTGGGCGTGGTGATGGTCCGGCTTGAGCTCGATGACGCGGCGCAACAGCCGCTCCATCTCGTCGAGGCGGTTGAGCTTCTCGGACATCATCGATTGCTCGTACAGCAGGTCGACGTCGTCGGGGAAGCGCTGGTTCGCGCTCGCGAGCACCTTGTTCGCCTCGCTCCACTGCTTGACGTCGCGCAGCACCTGCGCTTCGGCGAGCAGCTTGGCGCGCACATCGTCGTCGCTTTTCTCCGGCGACTTGCGAATCAGCTCGCGCGCTTCCTTCAGCTTGCCCTGGCGCGCCATCAGCGAGGCGCGGCGCGACAGCACCTCGAGCGCGCGCTGCGGGTTGTCGACCTTCCGGCCTGCGAGAGCATCAGCCAGGCCTGCGTGAGGCCGCGGTCGGCGGTCGGCGCAGCGTCTTCGTCGTCGACCGCGTCATGCGCTGGGTTCGACGCTGCAGAGGCGTCGCTCTTCGCGAGTGCCACGTATTTCTCCAGCGCCGCGATCGCTTGCTTGGGCTGACGCAATTCGAGATACAGCGCGCCGAGCGTCAGCCACGGCGGCGCGAGTTGCGGCTCGTTGCGCGTGACGACATCGAGCTGCGTCACCGCATCGCCGTAGCGCTGCGAGCTGCTCAGCACACGCGCATAGATCATTCGAATGCCGTTGCTCGCCGGCTTGGCCCGCAGGTGATCGATCACGATTGCTTCGGCAGCCGGCGTGCCGGGCAGCATCTCGAGCGCCAGCAAGGCCGGGCCTTCGGCTGCAGGGTCTTGTTCGTGCGAGCGCTGCGCCAGCTGCAGCGCCCGCGCAGTATCGAGCGCGACCAGCCATGCGCGGCCTTGCGCGACGCTCGCCGCGCCCCGCGTCGCGGGCTGCGCGGCATAAGGCTGCAGCACCTGATCGATCAACTCGGCCGCCTGCTTGTGGTTGGTGCTGCGGGCGAAGAAGCGCGGCAGCGCCATGATCAGCGCGCTCTGTTGGTCAGCGGGCGTGAGATTCAGCAGTGAGCGGATCGGCTCGGCCGCGTCGGGCACGCGATTGAGCGCGACCAGCAACTGGATCAGATAGCGGTGCGCTTCGAGCGATTGCGGCAGATCGGCGCGCCACGCGCGAACGGCCTCGAGCGCCTGCTCTCCGGCACGCGCCTGCAGCGCGATGTCGGTCGCGCGGCGAAACAGCTCTTCATCATGGGTCTTGCGCGCTGCGTCGAGCACGACTTGATAGGCAGCGCCGGCGTCGCCCGAGCGCAGCTCGAGCTCGCCGATAAGCAGCTGATAGAACAGCGGCGCATCGAGCTTGGAGGTGGTGATCGGGTCGGGCGTCGGGCCTTCGGCCGCGGCTGCGTGAGCAATCGCCAGCACAGACGCGCCAATCGCCAGCGCTCTTGCGAAATGGGTAATTCGGGCTGGCATCAAGACTCCTCAGGTCGATCGATTTTAGTGGCCAGCGGTGGACCGCCGAGCGTCGCGATAATTCCCTTCATGCCCGAATTACCCGAGGTCGAAGTCACGCGCCAGAGCTTTCGCGAGCGCATCCATGGCGCGCGCGTGACGGCGGTGCGGCTCGGCAAGCCCTTGCGATGGCCGCTCGGCTGCGACCCCGCGAGCCTCGTCGCGCAAACGGTCGGGGACGTGTCGCGACGCGGCAAGTATTTGTGGCTGGCGCTCGAGCGTGGCGGCCTGCTGATGCACCTGGGCATGTCGGGCTCGCTGGCGTTTTGCGAGCAGCCGGGCGACGCCGGCACGCACGATCACTTCGATCTGGTCACGACGCGCGGCACCTTGCGCCTGACCGACCCGCGGCGTTTCGGCGCCGTCGTCTGGTCGCCGAGTACGAGCGACGGCATGGCCGCCAAGCTGCTCGCGGGGCTCGGGCTCGAGCCCTTCGATCCGGCGTTCACCGGGTCCCATCTGCACGCCGCGTTGAAGCGCCGGCGCGTTGCACTGAAGCTCGCGCTGCTGTCGGGCGACATCGTCGTCGGTGCCGGCAACATCTACGCATGCGAGGCGCTGTTCGCCGCCGGCATCGACCCGCGCTTGCGCAGCGACCGCGTCAGCCGGCCGCGCTGCGAGCGGCTCGCGGTGGCGGTGCGCGACACGCTGGCGCGTGCGCTCGCGCTCGGCGGCTCGACGCTTCGCGACTTTCGCGATGCGCATGGCATGGCCGGCGAGTTCCAGCTGCAGGCGCAGGTCTACGGCCGTGATGGCGAGGCGTGTCATGTTTGCGGGGCGACGATTCGCCGTATCGTGCAGGCTCAGCGGGCGACATTTTTCTGTCCGACCTGCCAGCGGCGTTGACTCCGTCACGACTGGCCCGACTCGATTTGGTGTGCAGATGTTTCCCGCGCAGTCCGCGCAGGGCCTTGCGCTACGATGCTCGCGCAGCCTCGTGGCAGCAACTTTCATTCCCGTCTCCACCACTTCATGTCGCCAACTTTCGCCCGCAATTTCGACCAGCTCAGCGGCTGGCGAAATGCGCTCGGACGGACCTTGGGCGACTTGGCCGACTACGTCGCCGACCATGATCTTGCCGACGAGCCGGCCCGCGAAACGCTCGAGTCGCTCGGCCAGCGCTTGGCCAGCGAAAAGCTCATCGTCGCCTTCGTCGCCGAGTTCTCGCGCGGCAAGTCGGAGCTGATCAACGCGATCTTCTTTGCCGACGCCGGCAAGCGCGTGCTGCCTGCCACGCCGGGGCGCACAACGATGTGCCCGGTCGAGCTCGCCTACGACCCCGAAGAAGCGCCGAGCCTCGCGCTGCTGCCGATCATGACGCGGCTCGACGGGCTGTCGCTCGGCGAGCTGCGTGGCCAGCCGCGCGCCTGGACCCACATCGAGCTCAACGTCAAGGCGCCCGACGAATTGTCCGAAGCGCTGACCGAAGTGATGCGAACCCGCTGGGTCACGCAGGCCGAAGCGCGCACGCTCGGCTTCTGGGACGACGCGCGGCCCGAAGACAACCCGCCGCTCAACGAGCATGGTCGCGTCGAGGTGCCCGAGTGGCGCCACGCACTGATCAACTACCCGCACCCGCTGCTCAAGCAGGGCCTCGTCGTGCTCGACACGCCGGGGCTGAACGCGATCGGTGCCGAGCCCGAGCTGACGCTGAGCCTGTTGCCGACCGCGCATGCGACGGTCTTCATCCTCGGCGCCGACACCGGCGTCACGAAGTCCGACATGGCGATCTGGCGCGACCACCTCGGCAGCCACAATCTCGCACGCTTCGTCGTGCTCAACAAGATCGACGCGCTGCTCGACCCGCTTGCGACTGCCGAGCAAGTGGCCGCGCAGATCGAGTCGCAGCGCCAGGCCACCGCGCGAACGCTTGACGTTCCGGCGCAGCGCGTGTTCCCGCTGTCGGCGCGCCAAGCGCTCGCCGCACGCGTGGCCGGCGACGACGATGCGCTCGCCGCAAGCCGCCTGACCGAGCTCGAAGACGCGCTGTCGCAGCAGTTGCTGCCGCAGCGCCGGCAAGTCTTGCAGCAGGCGATCAACGACGCGGTGGAGCATGTCGAGTCGCATGTCGCACGGCGGCTCGGCGACTCGCGCCGGCAGCTCGCCGAGCAGATGCTCGAGCTGCGCGGTATCCGCGGCAAGAGCTGCGCCAAGGTTCGGCTGATGCTAAAGCGAGTCGAAGAAGAGACGACCGAGTTCGAGCTGTGCACGACGCGGCTGCAGGCGCTGCGCGTCGTGCACAGCCGGATGATGAAAGACGCGCTGGTCGGCCTGTCGAGCGACCGGCTGCGCGAAGAAGTCGAGCAGATGCAGCAGCAGATGAGCGCGTCGCTGCTGAACCTCGGCGCCAAGCGCGCGTTCATCGGCCTGTGCGGCCGCTTGCGGCGTTTGCTCGAAGCGGCCGAGGGCCACGCGAAAGAGATTCGCGAGATGCTCTCCGCGACCTTCGCCAAGCTCAACAGCGATTTCGGTTTCGCGCTGTCGGTGCCCAAGGGTCCCGACCTCGAGCGCTTCACGAGCGAGTTGAGCCTCATCGAGCGCAACTACGTGCAGTACCTCGGCCTCACGCAAGCGCTGCGCTTGTCGCAGCCGAAGTTCATGGAGCAGTTCCGCCGCATGCTGGTCTCCAAGCTGCGCGTCGTGTTCGAGAGCGCGAGCGGCGAGCTCGAGCTGTGGAGCAAGTCGGCGTCGGCGCAGATCGACTCGCAGTTGCGCGAGCGCCGGCGCGGATTCCGGCGTCGCCGCGAAGCGCTCGAGCGCATCCAGTCAGCGGCCGGTGAGCTCGAGTTCCGCATCGGCGAAATCGAGACGCAGGACAAGCGGCTGCACCAGTACCTCGCTCGCGTCAATCAGCTCAGCAGTCTGCTGCGCGACCAGGCGGCGCGAAAGCACGACAGCGAGAGCGAGCTGGTGACGCTCAATCTGCCGGTGCATGATGCGCCGGCGCCCATCGTGCTGCGCCACGCCGAGGCCTGACGCGCGGGTGTTGCGGAGTCCGCGTTTGTCGTCGTTTGCCGATCGCGTCATCGCGTGGCAGCGCACGCATGGCCGGCACACGCTTCCGTGGCAGAACACGCGCGACCCGTACCGCGTCTGGCTGTCGGAAATCATGCTGCAGCAGACCCAGGTC
>VBCQ01000064.1 GCA_005882155.1 Betaproteobacteria bacterium | reverse complement strand
ACCGCGTTCTTCGACCACACACATAACCTGCCGCTGCAGTTCGCAGTCGAGCTCGGCTTGCCGCTCGCTACGCTCGTGCTCGCGCTGCTGTTGTACGCGCTGTGGCGCGCGTTCGATGCGAGTCGGCATGCGGACAAGACCACCACACCGATGCTGCGCGCGGCGTTCATGATGGTCCTGATGATGGCGGTGCACAGCGAGCTCGAGTACCCGCTGTGGTATGCGTATTTCCTGTTGCCGACCGCTTTCGCATTCGGTTTTTGTCTCGGTACCGGCAGCGCGCACGCAACCGATCAAGCACCCGCGCGGAAGGGCATACGCGTACTGCTGGTCGCGTCGATGCTGGTCATGGCCGGAGGCGCCGCGGCACTCTACGACTACGAAAAGGTCGTCGTGATCTTCTCGCCGCCCGATGACGCGCCGCCGCTCGCGCAGCGCATCGCCGACGGGCAGCGCAGCTGGTTCTTCGCGCACCACGCTGACTACGCGGCCGCGACGACGGCGGAGCATCCGTCAACGGTGATGCCGTCATTCGCCGACGCGACACACTATCTGCTCGACACCCGCTTGATGATGGCGTGGGCGCGAGCGTACGAAGAGGCGGGCGACACTGAGCGCGCGCGCCACCTCGCGCAGCGGATCAAGGAGTTTCGCAACGAGGAATCCACGGCGTTCTTCGAGCCCTGCCTCGAGGCGCCGACGGGTGGCACGCCGCTGCCGTTTCAGTGCCTGGCGCCGACGCGGACGATGGACTATCGCGACTTTCGATAGAGCGCCGCGGCGCATGTCGGAATCAAGCCGGCGCGACCCAATCCCCCGACTTCCCGCCGTGCTTTTCGAGTACCCGAATCTCGCCCATCACCATGCCGCGATCGGCGGCTTTGCACATGTCGTAGATCGTCAGCAGGGCGATCTGCACGGCGGTCAGCGCTTCCATCTCGACGCCGGTGCGGCCGAGTGTCTCGACCTGCGCGGTGCAGCGAACGCTGCGCGTGGCCGCATCGATTTCGAAGTCGACGGCGACCCGCGTGATCGGCAACGGGTGACACAGCGGAATCAGCTCCGCGGTGCGCTTCGCAGCCTGGATCGCCGCGATGCGCGCGACACCGAGCACGTCGCCCTTCTTCGCGCCACCGCTTTCAATCAATGCGAGCGTTGCCGCCTGCATGCGGATCACGCCGCTTGCACGCGCCGCGCGGTGCGTCTCGGCCTTCGCCGAGACGTCGACCATGTGGGCCTGGCCGGCGGCATCGAAATGGGTCAGCGGAGTCGGTGGGGTTGAAGCGGAGTTGGTCATGGCTCGAAACAATGCGGCAACGCTTGGCTGGCATCATAGTCAGCACATTGGAGCAAGTCGCGAACTCTCGCCGCCGAATCCGCTCGAACCCGTTCCCCTCACGCCGGACCGCCTCTTGAACGCTCCCCACCCGCGAATCCGCCTGCGCCAGCGGCTGCTCGGCGCTCTGTGTGCCGTATCGATGCTCGCCCCACTGGCCAGTCCCGTCGCACAAGCGCAGAGCCAGAGCGCTAACCGATTGCCCGCGTTGGGCGACACCGCGTCGGAGGACTTCGGCATCGGCGCGGAGCGCAAGCTCGGTGACCAGATCATGCGCGAGATCCGCCGCGACCCCGACTACATCGACGACCCGGTGCTGCTCGAATACTTGCTGAGCATTTTCCAGCCTCTCGTGGCGGCGGCGCGTCAACGTGGCGAGATCGGTGCCGACATCGATCAGCGCTTTGCTTGGGAGCCGTTTCTCGTGCGCGACCGCAGCGTCAACGCGTTCGCGCTGCCCGGCGGCTACATCGGCGTGCACCTCGGGCTGATCGCGATGACGTCGACGCGCGACGAGCTCGCATCGGTGCTGGCGCACGAGATGTCGCACGTCACGCAGCGCCACATCGCGCGCGCGATGGCGATCGAGAAGCGCCAGTCGCTGATCGGCGCCGCGGCGATGATCCTCGGCGTGCTCGCGGCCACCCGCAGCACCCACATGGACGCGGCCAACGCGATGATGGCCGGCGGCCAGGCGGCTGCGATCCAAGGCCAGTTGAATTTCTCGCGCGACATGGAGCGCGAGGCCGACCGCATCGGCTTCGGCGTGCTGACGAGTGCCGGCTTCGCGCCGGGCGGCATGTCGGCGATGTTCGAAAAGCTCGACATGGCCTCGCGCCACAACGACAGCGGCGGCTTTCCGTATCTGCGCAGCCACCCGCTGACGAGCGAGCGCATCGGTGAAGCCCGCGCGCGACTCGGCACCGCAGCGCGCGCCGCGCCGGTCAGCGTGCTCGAGCACAGCGCCGCGCAGGCGCGCGCCCGTGTGCTGATGGACACGCGCGTCGATGCGCTACATCGTTGGCAAACGCTCGACGCCGACGTCACGGCCGTCACCGTTGCCGACAAACTGATTGCCGCCTATACGAGCGCTCTCGCCTCGACGTTGCTGCGCGACTGGACGCGCGCCGACGCGTCGCTCGCCAAGGCGCAGGCTCTGCTGCAGAGCAACCCACGTGCCGATGCCAAAGCCGAGCGCGCCGTCGCGATGCTCACCGCGCAATCGATGCTCGAGCGCGGTGATGCGGCGCGCGCTGAGGCGGCGCTCAAGCCGTACGCGAGCGAGCCCTCGCGCCCGATGGCATTGCTCGCGGCGCGGATCGCGCTGGCCGGCACGAACGACGAAGCGAAGATCAAGTCCAACGCCGACAACCTGCAGACCTGGGTCACCGGCCATCCGCACGATGCCGAGGCGTGGTCGGTGCTCGGCCAGTTGTGGGGTCGCACCGGCCAGCGGCTGCGCTCGTTGCGCGCCGAAGCCGAGGCGCGTCATGCGCTCGGCGACTTCGTCGGCGCGATCGAGCGCTTGCGCGTCGGCCAGCGTTTGGCGCGCAGCGGCAGTGGCCCGGGAATCGACTTCATCGAAGCGTCGGTGATCGACGCGCGGCTGCGCGACATCGAGCTCGAGCGCCGGCAGCTCTCGCCCGAAGAGCGCAAGCAAGGCGGCTGAGCCGCCTCGGGTCGGCTAATACCCCGATTGGAACAGCCGTTCCATTGCCACGTCGATCACCATGCCGCACAGGCTGTAGATCAGCGAGCCGATCAGCGCGGCGGCGAAGCCGCTGACGTTGAATCCGGTCAGCACATGCGCCGCCGCATAGAACATCACGGCGTTGATGACGAACAAAAAGAGGCCGAGCGTCAGCAGCGTGACCGGCAGCGTCAGCAGCACCAGCACCGGCCGCAGCAGCGCGTTGAACAGTCCGAGCACCAGCGCAGCGACCATCGCCGAGCCGAAGCTGCGCACTTCGACACCCGAGTACAAGTGCGCCACCAGCAGCAGTGCCGCGGCCAGCAGCATCCAGCGGACGATGAGTTTCAGCATCGCGCGAGCATAGCGCGTGAGCGCACAGTGATGTCTGGCAGCGACAAAAGCGTGCTCCACCTATGAAGAATGAGCGTTTCTCCTGTGAAAACCGCTTCTCAATGCAGCACACACGCAGTACCATCCGCTCCGCACGGTCACTGAGAGAAATGAGAGTTCATGCGGCTCTCACCCAGCCCGGCACATCAACAACTCATTTGATGGAGAGAATCGAAATGGCAACTGCGAAGAAGGCTCCCGCCAAAAAGGCGGCAGCGAAGAAGGCCCCTGCGGCCAAGAAGGCACCTGCGAAGAAGGCCGCTCCGGCCAAGAAGGCAGCGGCGAAGAAGGCGGCTCCGGCCAAGAAGGCCGCAGCGAAAAAGGCTCCGGCCAAGAAGCGCACGCCGAACGCCGCGTTCATGAAGGCGATGACGCCGAGCCCGCAGCTCGCTGCCGTGATCGGCGACAAGCCGATCCCGCGCACCGAAGTCACGAAGAAGGTGTGGGACTACATCAAGGCCAACAAGCTGCAAGACTCGGCCAAGCGCACGATGATCAACGCCGACGCCAAGCTGAAGGAAATCTTCAAGAAGGCGCAGGTCTCGATGTTCGAGATGACGAAGCTGATCAACGCTCACCTGAAGTGAGCCGCCGAAGCGAAGCGCCTATGACATTGCGCAGCGCAGGCGGCTCATCCTCGCGCCTTCACTGCACGACTGCGTAGGTACTTCGTTACGGCGCGAGGCCGCTGCCCTGCGGGGTCGCGATCAAAAAGCCGGTGCAACGCACCGGCTTTTTTCTTGCTGTCGCTGCCGCTCAGCCGCGCGCGAGGCGGCGCTCGACGAAGTCGAGCCGGTCCTGGCCCCAGAAGATTTCCCCACCGATCACGTAGCTCGGCGAGCCGAACACCCCGGCATCGATCGCTTGCTGCGTGTCGACTTCATAGCGCTCGTGCACCGTCTGCGAATGCGCCTCTTCGAGCCGCGCTGCGGCGAGCCCTTGCTCGTCGAGCAGCGCGATGAGCACCGCCTCGTCGGCGATGTTGCGCTCCTGCGCCCACACCGCACGCATGACGGCGCCGGTCAAGCGCATTGCGGCCTGAGTGCCGTCTTTCAGATCGACCGCGATGATCAGCTTGGCGGCGTCGTCGCCCGACACCGGGAAGTACTTCGGCTGCAGATTCAGCGGCACACCGAGCCAATCGCTGAAGCGCTTCAGCTCGACCAGCCGATACGCCTGGCGCTGCGGCGCGCGCTTGGTCAGCGGCAGGCCGCCCGACACCGGAAACACCTTGCCGCCTAGATCGACCGGCAGCACGCGAATCTTCGCTTCGGCGTCGCGCGCGATCGCCTCGAAGCGCGCATGGCCAAGGTAGGCGTACGGTGATTGCGGCGCGAAGTAGTAGTCGACGCTCAGGCCCATAGGTAATCCTCCGTGCTGCGCACTCCGGAATTCGCCTTGGGAGCGGCCCGGCGGCTCATGGCTGCTCCTTGGATGCGTCGGCGCAGTCTAGTCATTGCCGCTGCTTCGCGCAGCGAGGGGCTATCCCCAAGCCGTCCACTGTCGATGCACCGACCGTTCAACGCTTGTCCACAGACTTGTTCACCGCGGCTCTTGCAGCAGCGGCCGCAGGTACTGCCCGGTGTAGCTCGCCGGGTCGGCGGCGATGTCTTCGGGCGTTCCGACTGCGACCACCTGGCCGCCGCCGGCGCCGCCTTCGGGGCCCATGTCGATGATCCAGTCGGCGGTCTTGATGACGTCGAGGTTGTGCTCGATGACGACGATCGTGTTGCCGGCGTCGCGCAGCTGGTGCAGTACCTTGAGCAGCAGATCGATGTCGGCGAAATGCAGCCCGGTCGTCGGTTCGTCGAGGATGTACAGCGTGCGTCCGGTGTCGCGCTTGCTGAGTTCGAGTGCGAGCTTGACGCGTTGCGCCTCGCCGCCCGACAGCGTCGTCGCACTTTGGCCGAGGCGGATGTAGCCGAGGCCCACGTCGAGCAGCGTTTGCAGCTTGCGCGCGATGTTCGGCACCGCGCTGAAATAGCCATGCGCGTCCTCGACGGTGAGGTTCAGCACCTCGGTGATGCTCTTGCCTTTGTATTGCACCTCGAGCGTCTCGCGGTTGTAGCGCTTGCCGTGGCAGGTGTCGCAAGGCACGTAGACGTCGGGCAGAAAGTGCATCTCGACCTTCAGCACGCCGTCGCCCTGACAGGCCTCGCAACGCCCGCCGGCGACGTTAAAGCTGAAGCGCCCCGCGCCATAACCGCGTTCGCGTGCGGTCGGTACTTCGGCGAACAGCTCGCGGATCGGCGTGAACAGGCCGGTGTAGGTCGCAGGGTTGCTGCGCGGCGTGCGCCCGATCGGGCTCTGGTCGACATTGATGACCTTGTCGAACGCATCGAGCCCGTAGATCGCGTCGTGCAGCTCGGGCTCCGCGTGGCTGTTGTAGAGCTTGCGCGCGACCGCGGCGTACAAGGTGTCGTTGACCAGCGTGCTCTTGCCCGAACCCGAGACGCCGGTGATGCAGGTGAACAGGCCGACCGGAATCTCGGCGCTGATCCCTTTCAGGTTGTTGCCTCTGGCATTCACGATCTTCAGCGTTTGCGCCTCGCTGCGGTGCGCCAGCGTGTGGCGCGTCGTCGGCACGGCGATGCGCAGCGTGCGCGCGAGATAGCGGCCGGTCAGCGACTCGGTGCTCGCCGCGATGTCGTCGGCCGTGCCCTGCGCGATCACGCGCCCACCGTGCACGCCGGCGCCCGGGCCCATGTCGATGACGTGGTCGGCGCTGCGGATCGCGTCCTCGTCGTGCTCGACCACCAGCACGCTGTTGCCGATGTCGCGCAAGTGGCGCAGCGTGCCGATCAGGCGGTCGTTGTCGCGCTGGTGCAGCCCGATGCTCGGCTCGTCGAGCACATACATCACGCCGGTGAGCCCGGAGCCGATCTGCGACGCGAGACGGATGCGCTGCGCCTCGCCGCCCGACAGGGAATCGGCGTTGCGGTCCAGGCTCAGATAGTTCAGCCCGACGTCGTTGAGGAACTTCAGGCGCGAGCGAATCTCGCGCACCACCTTGTCGGCGATCTCGGCCTTCGCGCCCTGCAGCTTCAGGCGCGCGAAATAGTCGAGGCATTCGCGCAAGGTGAAGTGCTCGACGCGGTAGATCGGCTCGCCGCGCTCGCTGTCGTCGCCCTCGTGCTGCAAGAAGACGTTGCGCGCCTCGCCGCGCAATCGTGTGCCGTCGCACTCGGGGCAGGGCTTGGCGCTCTGGTAGCGCGCCAGGTCCTCGCGCACCGCGGCCGAATCGGTCTCGCGGTAGCGCCGCGTGAAGTTCGGAATGATCCCTTCGAACGGGTGCGAGCGCTTGACGCTGCGCGTCTTTCCTTTGCTGCGGCCGGTGCCCTCGGCTTCGTAGACGAATTCGATCTCGTCCGTCCCCGAGCCGTGCAAGAGCACGCGCTTTGCCGGCTCGCTCAGGTCTTCGAACGGCGTGTCGATGTCGAAGTCGTAGTGCTTCGCGACGCTTTCGAGCAGCGAGAAGGTGTAGCTGTTGCGCCGGTCCCAGCCCTTGACCGCGCCGCTTGCGAGGCTCAGCGACGGAAACGCGACGACACGCTCGGCGTCGAACACGGTCGTCAGGCCGAGGCCGTCGCAACTCGGACATGCTCCGACGGGAGAGTTGAACGAGAACAGGCGCGGCTCGAGCTCGCTCAGGCTGTAGCTGCACACCGGGCAGGCGAACTTGCTGGAAAACAAATGCTCGCGCGACGTGTCCATCTCGAGCGCGATCGCGCGCCCGTCGGCAATCCGCAGCGCCGCTTCGAAGCTTTCTGCGAGGCGCTGCTGCAAGCCCGGCTGCACCTTGATGCGGTCGATGACGACATCGATGTCGTGCTTCTCGGCCTTCTTCAGCTTCGGCACATCGGCCGCCTCGTGGGTCGCGCCGTCGACGCGGAAGCGCACGTAGCCTTGCGTCTGCATGTCGGCGAACAGCTCGCTGAATTCGCCCTTGCGGTCGCGCACGACCGGTGCGAGCACCATCAGCCGCGTGTCGGCGGGCAGCGCGAGCGCGGCGTCGACCATCTGGCTCACGCTCTGCGCGCGCAGCGGAAGGTGGTGGTCGGGGCAGAACGGCGTGCCGGCGCGCGCGTACAGCAGGCGCAGGTAGTCGTGGATCTCGGTGACGGTGCCCACGGTGGAGCGCGGGTTGTGCGAGGTCGCCTTCTGCTCGATGCTGATTGCCGGGCTTAAGCCCTCGATCACGTCGACATCGGGCTTGTCCATCAGCTGCAGGAACTGCCGCGCGTAGGCGCTCAGGCTCTCGACATAGCGGCGCTGGCCTTCGGCATACAGCGTATCGAACGCGAGGCTCGACTTGCCCGAGCCGCTCAAGCCGGTGATGACGACCAGCCGGTTGCGCGGAATGTCGAGATCGATGTTCTTCAGGTTGTGCGTGCGGGCCCCGCGCACGCGAATCATCGGCGCATCGATGGCCGTCTCGATGACGTGAGGAGCAGCGGGGTCGGCAGGCATCGGTTCGCGGGGCGAAACCGAGCATGATAGCGGCGCGACCTTGCGCGAGTGAAGGGTCGGCGCCGGCGCGGCGCGTGGGCTACTTCTTCTTCGCCGAAGCGGTCGGCGGGACCGCATTGCGCGACGCGAGCTGCTTGACCATTTCGGCGGTCATCGAATCCATCTCGCTCAAGATGCGCTCGCTGGTCGTCGCAATGGTCGTGAACTGCTCTTTCATGGGGTTGTCCATGTTGCCGAGCGCGTTGTCGAAAAAGACCATTTGCATGCGCGCCATCTCGATGCGCTCGGCGATCTGCGGAAACTCGGTCTTCGCATCGTCGAAGGCGCTGATGGCGGCCTTGAAGTCGCCTGCTGCTTTCAATGCACGCGCCTTCAGCTCGGGCGACTTGGCCGCGGTTTGATAGACGAGGTAGGCACCGGCGGCGCGCTGCGACAGCATGCGTTGCCGAGCCGCCAAATTGACCATCGCCGCCGGCGCCTCGGCGCCGGATTTGATGAAGCCCTGCGTCACGGTTTCGGCGTTGTCGAGCAAGTCTTCGCTGATCTGCGCAGCTTGCTGCAACGACGCTGCGCTCGGCGGCGTCGCCGTCACTGCGGCGAGCTTGTCGATCAGCGCTGTCTGCGCCTGCAAGGCGGCTTGATTGGACTCTTTGGCCATCGCGCGCAGCGTGGCGTTGCTGCTCTTGAGCTCGCCCAACGAGGCGGCCAGGATGTTGGTGGCTTTGTCGGGAGCGATGTTCAACGCGAGCTGCGCGTAGGCCTTGAGTGCGCGTTGACTGAGCATTCGCTGCTTGCCGGCCGCCGAGACGCTGTTCAGCGTCACGATGCTTTGTGCCGTCGCTGGCAGCAGCCAGGTCAAGCAAACCACGAGTGCGACCATGAACAGAAGAGAAATGCCGATGCGCTTCATGAGTTCACCCGTGGTTGACTGAACGACGACTCCATTAACGCTTTGTCACATATGTGGCGTCAAGGGTCAGGTCGAGCGTCTTCGCAGCTGCCGCCAATTGCGTCACGTCGATCGCATCGGCGCAGCGGTCCTCAGCGTGCGGCGTCGTCGAGCGCGGCGCGCAGCAGCGCGGCCGACGCGTCGGGCAGCTCGGCGTCGAACGCGGACGGCGATACGCCGTCCGCAGCCACGCCGTTCCAGTGCAGCGTGTCGCCGTCGAGCCGCAGCACGTGCAGCACGCGGCCATCGCGCATCAGCCGCAGTTCACCCGCTGATGAGGGCGCTGCCGATGTGCCACGCTGGGCCGCATCGCGCCAGCGCGACGCGGCCGCCGCATCGACTTGTGCGAGCCAGGACTGCACGCCTTTGGTCAGCGAGCGAACGCCACCGCTGCCGACCTGCCACGACCAGCGCGCTGCATCCTGCGCGATCGAGGCGCGCAACGCGGCCATCGCGCGCGCTGCAGCGGCGGCATCGGCGGCTTTCAATTCAGCAGCCGGTGCGAACCGCAATCGAGTCGACGCGATCGCCGCGGCATCGCTGCGCTGCTGCGCTGCCGCGGCGGGCGCCGGCGCCGGCATCGCCGCGGGCTGCTGCACGCCGCCCGTGATTTCAGCTGCGCTCGCTTTCTCGGCTCGGTCGGCTGCGATCGGCGCGTCGGTTGGTGCGGCGGTTGGTGCGGCCTGCGAGAGTACCGGCGGCGCGGCTTCGCGAACGCGACGCGATGGTGCCGTGTTCGTCGCCTTCGCGGTCGCAGCTCGTGGTGGCGCCGCTTCGCTCTTCGCGACAACCGTCGGCGGCGTCGCGATGTCACTCGCGACTGGCGCGGGCTGCGCTGGCGCTGGAGCGATCGACTCCGGCGCCGAGACGCGAGGGCGCGGTGCACCGTCTTGCATCGGTCGGTCCCACCACATCACGCCGACCAGCGTCGCGACCATCAGGCTCGCGAAACCCGCGGCGACCGGCGGTCGCGCGAGTGCTGCCCACAGCGCGGCGAGCGCAGCCCACGGCCGCCATTGCATGGATCCGCGGCGCGCTCGAGCTTGGGCCTCGCGCAGGATTCGCGCGCTCACTTCGGACGGCGGGCGTGCCTGCGCATCGGGCGCGTGGCGCAGCGCTTCGCGCAGCCAGGCATCGTGTTCGTCGTCGCGGGTCGGGTTCATCGCACGTCCCTTTGCAAGGGCGCGAGGTAGGCGCCCATGCAGGTTCTGAGCTTGCTCATCGCATAACGCAGCCGCGTCTTCGCGGTCTCGAAGCCGACCTCGAGCGCGCGAGCCACGTCGTCCAGCGGCAAGCCGTCGTCATGGTGCAGCAAGAAGGCGCTGCGTTGCGGCAGCGGCAATTCGTCGAGGCACTGCAGCAGCCGCTCGCCGGCGCGCCGCCAGAACGCGAGCTCTTCGCTGTGCGGCGCCGCGCTCGCCGGCGCCGGCCACTGCTGCCACGGCGAGCCATCACCCGCATCGGGCTCCCACGGCGCCGCTTCATCAAGCGAGAGTGACACCTCGCGACCGCTGCGCCGCCACAGGTCGATCACGCGATGATTCGCGACCGTATAGAGCCAGGTGCGAAATGCCGCGCCTTGCGGTTGCCAGCGCTCGCGCGCGTGCACGACGCGCAGCCACGTGTCCTGGAACACCTCGTCGGTCTGCGCCGCGAGCGCGGCCCCGAGCAGGCGGCGAATGAAGCGGTACAGCCCCGCGTGGTGGCGCGCATAGAGCGCCTCGAACGCGCCGGCGTCGCCCGCGGCATAAGCGGCCATCAGGGCGTCGTCGCTCCGCTCTTGCATCAACTCAGTCTGCCTCATTCGTTGCTGATACGGCGCAAAGGGAAAGATGGGGTGAAGCGATGCGTTGCGCGACCCCCTAGTTGTGCTGATTCGCGGCGAATCATCCACAAGCTTGCGGAGGCGACTTCGCGCCGCGCGACTAGATTGATCGAAGGCGACTTCATTGCCGCTGCGCTTGCGCGAGGAGTTCGTATGTCGTGGTTGAAACGTTGGATCGGTCTGATCGTCCTGGTCATTGTCGGTGTGCAGTTGCCGGCGTCGGCGCAAGTGCCGCCGCACACGCCGGGCAGCATTTGCGTGACGCCGCAATTCTGGTGTTGGGCGGCGTTCCCTGGGCGGCCCGGCATGGCCTGTACCTGCGAGACGCAGTCGGGCTGGGTGCGGGGTGTATTGCGATGAGCGGTCGGCGATGAATCCGTTCGATATCGCGACGGCGCTGTTGCAGGGCCTGCGCCGACTCATGGCGCATCTGACGCCGTTTGTTGTCGGCTTGCTGTCGCTGCTGCTGACGCTGTATCTGGCGTTCGAGAGTTCGGAGCTGCACAGCGCCGACATGGCCTTGCGCGAGTACCAGGACTGGGTCCACGAACGGCCGCAGGAAAAGCTCTACCAGGCGTGGCGAATGTACCGATACGAAGGCGTGCTTCATGTGCAAGGCCCGCCGCTGACGCAGCTGGTCGAATATCAGAAGCTGGTCGAGGAAGCCCGGCTCCTGATCGTGAAGCGCCACGCGATCACCAACATGCTGCAGGATGCAGCGGTCACCCGCTATGTCCCGACCATGTTCGAACACCACGGGCCCGAGTGGTTGCAAATAATCGCGATGACCGCCAACGGCAGTGGCGCGGCCGAGCTGCATGTCGAAACGCTGGAGCCGACAGCCGCAGTGGGCCCCGAGCGACCGGGCACTGGCCTGCCCTTCGTAGACGAATGGACGATCAAGAAGCCGGCCGACGCCAACGCCGATTGCGTCACCCCCAAGCTGATGCGCACCGTCGTCGCCCGACGCGCGGTCGGCACGGATGCAGGCGAGCTCGATCACCACATGCATGAAATCGCCTGCTACTTGCGGGCCATCGGTGTTTCGGAGGCCGATTACGAGGAACCGCTTTGGTCGCTGATTTACGCCACGCGAACGAAAGTCAATCTGCTCGTGACCTGGCTGCTGCCGGCCCTCTATGGCTTGCTCGGCTCCTGCGTCTTCGTGATGCGCAGCATTCTGCTCGCCAACGGCGGCGTCGCGCGGCGCGATGATGCCCGCATCCTCGACTTGCTGTCGCTGCTGATGCGCGTGGCGCTCGGCGGCTTGGCGGGGATCATCGTCGGTTGGTTTTGGGTTCCGAGTGCGGCTTCGACCTCATCAGCGATCAGCATTTCGTCGGTTCCGTTCGGCGTCGCTTTCCTGTCCGGCTTCAGCATCGAGAGCTTGTTCTCGCTGCTCGAGCGGATGAGCAAGGCGGTGGAAGACCCTGAGCGTCGCAACAAAGGGAAGTGAGTCGAAGCGGCGATGGTTCGCCGCCCTTGCGGCGGCGCCGAGCACAGTCGTACGATTCGCACATGGCGACGATTGCAGATGTCGTGTCATCGGCCAGGCGCATGTTCCCCTTCGTGGCGGCGCTGTGCATGAGCGCATGCGGCGGTGGCTTTTCGGTGGGATTCGGTAGCGGCTTCGGCTTCGACGACGCGCCGCCCTCGGTCAGCGTCGCGTCCAGCGTTTCGACCGTACAGGCCGGTCAAAGCCTGCGCCTCGTCGCCGCGGCGGCCGACGAGAACGGCATCGACAACGTCGCCTTCTATCGGCTCGACAACAACAACCCGGTACTGCTCGGCAGCGACGGCGCCGAGCCGTTCGAGTGGACCACCACGGTGCCGAACGACGGCCGCACGACGCTGAGCGTGTTCGCCCGCGCGACCGACAACGCGGGCAATCGAGCCGACAGCAGTGTGTTGACGATCGCGGTCACGCCCTGATCTTCACGACCGAGATGCGACCTTCCCGAGCCGCGTGACGTCCAGACGCTTGCTCTGCTCGATGTCTGAATACTCGACGAGCCCGTACGGCGGATCGGTCACCACGGCATGGATCGAGTTCGGCGTCTGTCGATCCATCCATGCATTGCATTCGTCGAGTACGAGTGACGCGCGTCCGAAACGAAACTCTCGCGCCTGCATCGCAGCGGCACGCGGAATGGGTCGCTGCGGCTCATCGAGTCCGTTCAACGAGTATTGCGCTCTGTCCATCCGAGCGAAGATGGCCGGCGTGTTGAGTCTCAGATAAGAGCGCACCGACGATGCTGGAACATCTCCGATCAATTCGACCACCTCACCTGTGATCTCTTGCACCGATGCGCCGCCACTGCGCCCTTCGAGCACTTGAACGATCGCGTCCCGCACTTCTCCCGGTCTTCTGCGCATGAGTTTT
>VBCQ01000066.1:3140-8811 GCA_005882155.1 Betaproteobacteria bacterium | reverse complement strand
CGACACCACCCAGCACGACGGCCATGAACGAGTCGACGATGTAGCCCTGCCCCAAGTCCGGCCCGACGTTACCGACCTGCGACAGCGCACAGCCGGCAAGACCCGCGATGCCCGATCCGAGCGAGAACGCATAGGTGTCGACCTTCGCGGTGTTCACACCCATGCACGCCGCCATCGGCCGGTTCTGCGTGACGCCGCGAACGAACAGGCCGAGCCGCGTTCGCGCGACGATGAACGCGAGGCCGCTGACCACGAGCACCGCAAACGCGATGATCGCGATGCGGTTGAACGGCAGCGTGAGGTTGCTCATTGCAGCGACGCCGCCGCTCAGCCACGACGGGTTCTCCACCTGCACGTTCTGCGCGCCGAAGACCGATCGCACGCCCTGCATCAGCACGAGGCTGATGCCCCAGGTCGCGAGCAGCGTCTCGAGCGGCCGGCCGTAGAGCCAGCGAATGACGCTGCGCTCCATCGCCGCGCCGACGAGCGCCGAGGCGAGGAATGCCGCCGGAATCGCCGCCGCGATGTACCAGTCGAACGCACCCGGCAGATGCGCCTTGAAGAGGTTCTGCACGACGTAGGTCGCGTACGCGCCGATCATCATCAGCTCGCCATGCGCCATGTTGATGACGCCCATCAGCCCGTAGGTGATCGCGAGGCCGAGCGCGACGAGCAGCAGGATCGAGCCGAGGCTCGCGCCGGTGAACACGATGCCGAGGCGCTCGCCCCAGGCAAGGCGCGACTCGATCGCCGACAGCGAGAGCTGCAGCTGCGCGCGCACGTCCGCTTCGCTTTCGCCATCGGGCTTGAGGCGTTCGAGCAGCAGCGTCTTGGTCGCCGGCTGATGGCTGTCGGCGAGTGATTTCGCCGCGTCGAGCCGCTTGGCCTTGTCGGCCGACGAGATCAAGACCGCCGCGCGCAGCAGCGCGAGCTCGGCCTTCAGACCCGCGTCGGTCTCGGCGGCGAAGGCCTTCTCGATCAACGGCAGCCGGGCTTCGTCGGCGCTGTCGCGCATTTCTTTCAGCGCCACGGCGCGCTGAGCCTTGTCGGGCGACAGCAGTTTCAGCGACGCCAGTGCGCCTTCAAGCTCGCGGCGCATGCGGTTGCTGTTGACGACATCTTCGGCGTCGGGTGGCAACGGCGCTTCGGTGTCGGTGGCCGCATCGAAGGCCTTGCCGTCGCGCACGACGAAAACGCGTTCGCCGGAAGTTTTCACGGAGTCGTCGAGCAGCGCTTGGAAGAACTCGGGCGCCTTGGCGTCGCCACTGGTTGCGGCTTGCGCGATCGCGGCCGAGCGAGCGTCGCTCTCGCCGATGCTGATGGCGCGCACTTGGTCGGCGGTGAGTGCTTGTGCCGGCATGGCCCATAGCTGGGACATGCAGAGTGCGACGCACACGCGCAAGACATCACGCCAAGGGAAATTCATCGGATTCAGTTTCGTGCCAATCCCCGTTCGCCCTGACCCTTCGATACCTCAGGACAGGGTACGCTTCGCGTATCGAAGGGCCGTGCAGTGCAGGGCTTCGATACCTCAGCCCGAACGGGCGGGGTGAGTGTCCTTGCATCAGTGCAACGGCCCCGAAGGGCCGTTGCACTCTCCGCTCCCCTTATTTCTTCTCCGGCTCATCCTTCTTCTTGTCGTTCCCTTCGATATACGGGCTCCACGGCTTGGCCTTCACCGGCGCGGGCGTCTTCCACACGACATTGAATTGCCCATCGGCCTTCACTTCGCCGATGAACACCGGCTTGTGCAGGTGATGGTTCTTCGCGTCCATCGTCGACGTGAAGCCGCCCGGTGCGGGGAAGGTCTGGCCGGCCATCGCAGCGATCACCTTGTCGGTGTCGGTGCTCTTGGCTTTCTCGACCGCCTGCTTCCACATGTGGATGCCGATGTAAGTGGCTTCCATCGGATCGTTGGTCAGCGGCTTGTCGGCGCCCGGCAGCTTCTTGGCCTTCGCATAAGCGGCCCATTGCTTCTTGAACGCGTCGTTGGTCGGGTTCTTCAGGCTCATGAAGTAGTTCCATGCCGCCAGGTGACCGACCAGCGGCTTGGTGTCGACGCCGCGCAGCTCTTCTTCACCGACCGAGAACGCGACCACCGGCACGTCGGTCGCCTTCAGGCCTTGGTTGCCGAGCTCCTTGTAGAACGGCACGTTGGAGTCGCCGTTGATCGTCGAGATCACCGCGGTCTTGCCGCCGGCGGCGAACTTCTTCACGTCGGCGACGATGGTCTGGTAGTCGCTGTGGCCGAACGGCGTGTACTTCTCGTCGATGTCGGTGTCCTTCACGCCCTTGCTGTGCAGGAAGGCGCGCAGGATCTTGTTCGTCGTGCGCGGATAGACATAGTCGGTGCCGAGCAGAACGAAGCGCTTGGCGCCGCCGCCTTCCTTGCTCATCAGGTACTCGACTGCCGGAATCGCCTGCTGATTCGGCGCCGCGCCGGTGTAGAAGACGTTCTTGCTCAGCTCCTCGCCTTCGTACTGCACGGGGTAGAACAGCAGGCCGTTGAGCTCCTCGACGACCGGCAGCACGCTCTTGCGCGACACGCTGGTCCAGCAGCCGAACATCACCGCCACCTTGTCTTGCGAGATCAGCTGCTTGGCCTTCTCGGCGAACAGCGGCCAATTGGACGCCGGGTCGACCACCACCGGCTCGAGCTTCTTGCCCATCACGCCGCCCTTGGCGTTGATCTCGTCGATCGTCATCAGCGCAACGTCTTTGAGCACGGTTTCCGAAATGGCCATCGTGCCCGACAGCGAATGCAGGATGCCGACCTTGATCGTGTCGGCGGCGTGAGCGAAGCTGCTCAAGCCGAGCGCGCCGACGGCTAGGCCGACGGCGCTGAGAGTTTTCGCGAACGTGCGACGGGTGTGTGTCATGTACAGGCGCTCCTTGTTGGATGAACTCCATTCCGCTGCGGGATGGACGAACGCAGAGTACGAAGCGGGCGGGCGACACGGAATACGCCAAGTGGCGTAGAGGGAAAACGGTTACTTCGCTTGCCTGGACCCCCGGTTGAGGGCCTTGCCGCCGGCAGCGAATGGCGACACCATCGTCACGTCCGCTTCATCACCAGGAGGCATCCGATGAGCGCGCCAGTTCATTCCGTGGGAATCGTCCTGATGCTGTGCGGCGTCGCCGCGAGCGCAGCTGCACCGAGCGCCGACAGCGACAAGGCTGGCGATCGCTGCGAGGCCGCGGTCGCCGAGACGGTCAAGCGCATGCGCGGGCACGACGCGCAGCATGTGCAGTTCGTCGGTGCGAAACGGGCGCTGTCGCCGGCCGCCGACGACGACGAGACCGGCGTGAAGGGCGAAGGCCGCTATCGCGGCTCCTCCGGAAATTCGACGCCGTTCACCTACAGCTGCGCGTTCAATGCGCGTACCGGCGCGACCTCGGGCGTGCTGTTTCGCGAAACCGCCGGCGGGCCGAACAGCGATGACGCCTGGCAGCCCGACTTGACCAACGTGTCGCCTGAAGCTTGCGAGGCCGCCACCGCGGTCGCGTTGAAGGACAAGCACCCGCGCGTCGGCCGCATCACGTTCGACTCGAACACGCGGCAATTGCGGCCGGCTCCCAACGCGCATACCAGCCTCGAAGGCAAGGGCGCTGTGCAGCGCGCCGAGGGCATGAACTCTGTCCCGTTCACCTATCGCTGCGAGCTCGACACGCGCAGCGGCAAGGTGGTCAGCGTGCAGACGAGCGAGTAGCGCGCTGCGTCTGGTCGAACAAGCGCGCAATCGCCTCGCGAAACTGCGTCGCACCGCCTTGCGAAGGGTGGCGAACGCAGACCTTCACCGCGACATCCATTTGCGCGAGCAGCGTCTTCGCGACCTGGCCGATCGCGACCGTCTGCGCATCGGGAAAAAGTTGCATGAACGCCTCGAGTACCGGGCGCACTGCGGCGCACTCCGATGCGGTGGGCCGGCGATTGCTGAGCATGCGATCCTTCAGCGGATGAAACGCGAACGCGTTCCACAACACGACCGACCGCGGGTCGATGCCGGAGCGCTTGATCGCTTGCCAAACGATCGTCGCCGTCGGCTCGTTGGCGCCGCTTGGTCGCTCTTCGGGCCGACTCGTGCGTTGAATGTGCCGCGCCTCGATAACGTCGGCGGGATCAACGCCCTTGTCGCGGCAGCCGCCGAGGAGGATTCGTTCCGAGGTCATTGCGAGGCCGCTGAAGTGGCAGCCCTGCCATCCCGCCGCCTCGGCGATCAACAGCACTCGGGCGTGGTCGACGCGCTCGTTGAGGTAGGCGAGCAGATGAGCGCGCCGATGCGCCGGCGCGCGATCGTCGATGTCGTTGTCGGCATCGACGTCGCGCCACGGGTTGAAGACACGCGGCAGCGCGGGGAACGCCGCCAGCATCCGCACGAAGCTGCGAGGGCTCATGCCCGCAGCGTAACGCTCGCTGGCCTACTCCGCCGCCAACACCTGCGCCGCCGCGTTGACGACCGCGGCGATGCGCCCGATGTCGCGCAGCTGCTGCGTCGTCAGCCCTTCCTTCTTGAGCAAGTCGAAGTGCGACTTCACGCAGAAGTGGCACTTGCCGACGATCGACGCGGCGAGCGCGTAGGCCTCGAACTTCTTCTTCGCCACGCCGCCGCTCGTCGCGTAGGCGTTCATCCGAAGCTCGGGTCGCAGCGTCTTCAGCTCCTCGTCGTCGGCCATCTCGACGAACGGGTACCAGACGTTGTTCATGCCCATCAGCGTTGCCGCCGTCAACGCGGCATACGCTTCGGCCGGCGGCGCGGCGGCCTTGAACGCGTCGACGAGCGGCTTGCTTTTGGTTGCGAACGCAGCCGCGAGCGCGACGCCGAGCGCGTCTTCCGGCGCGAGGCTCGAGCGCGCGATGACGCCGTCGAGATTGAGACGGATGTCCTTCGCGTGCTCGGGCATCCGGTCTTTGATGCTGTTCAGAAAGTCCATGGAATTGTCCTTCCGATCTAGAGCGTCTTTCCGCCGACGCCGCGGTTGCATGGGCACAACTCGTCGGTCTGCAGGCCGTCGAGAATGCGCAGCACTTCGTCGGGGTTGCGGCCGACGTTGAGGTTGTTGACGCTGACGTGCTGGATCGTGTTGTCGGGGTCGACGATGAAGGTCGCGCGCAGCGCCACGCCTTCGGTCTTGTCGCGCACGCCGAGCTGGTCGACGAGCGAGCCGTTCGAGTCGCCGAAGCTGTAGTGGCCGAGCTTGTTCAGGTCCTTGTGCTCACGCCGCCAGCCGAGCTTGCTGAACTCGTTGTCGGTCGAACCGCCGAGCAGCACCGCATCGCGCTCGGCGAACTGGCGCGCCAGCTTGTCGAAGCCGACGATCTCGGTCGGGCAGACGAAGGTGAAGTCCTTCGGCCAGAAGTAGATGACTTTCCACTTGCCGGGAAAGCTCTTCTCGGTGATGGTCTCGAACGCCGACTGGCCGTTCTCTTCGTGATGGTTGAAGCCGGGCTTGACGCCGCTGACGCTGAACGCTTCGAGTTGGTCGCCAACTGTTTTCATGGGGTGCTTTCGGTTTGGGAAAAGAAGACAAACTATCGATGCCTGTTGATCGATAGTGTATTGTCCGAACATCCGGTCGACGATTGCTTGTCACAACCGCCGCGATAGCGTGCGTTACCGCACGCGGCTGCGCGCTGCCGCGGGTTCACGCGGCGCAACGACGAGGCTAGGAT
>VBCQ01000066.1:0-3133 GCA_005882155.1 Betaproteobacteria bacterium | reverse complement strand
CGCCCTCTTCGGCCTGACCGGCCTTCTCGCGATCCCGATCGCCAACGCTGCGGCCACCCAGATCGGCGTCATCGTTCCCGAGAGCTGGCCCGACAAGGCACAGGCCGAAGAGATTCGCAACGGCATGCTGCTCGCGTTGAAGACCTGGCCCGGGCAACCCGCGCCGACACTCGTCATCAAGGACAGCGCCTGCGATGCGACCAAGGCCGCCGCCGCGGCCCGCGCGTTGATCGACGCGAAGGTCGACGTCGTGATCGGCGGCTGGTGCATGCTGGGCAGCGTGCCGAAGATCCTGCGCGACGCAGGCGTGCCGTTCGTGTCGACCAATTCGGAGCGACTCGCGAGCGGATCAGATACGTCGCTGCAGTTCGGTGTCGTGCCGATGAATCTGGCCGACAGCATCGCGTCCAAATTGCGCACCGACGCCGGGCTCAGAGTCACCGCGACCAGCGCTTGCTGGATCGACTATGAGCAGAAGCTGTCAGACAAATACGACGCCGCGTTGTGCCCGACGCTGCATGTCGACAGCACACGCTGGAACGAAATCGCGCCGACCTACACCGCCGCCTATCGCAAGCCCTTCACGATCGCCGCCGCGCGTGGTCACGCCGCGATGCAGGTCGCGCTCGCCACGATCAAGCAGCTGCGCGCCGGCTCGCGTCCGGCCACAGTGCTGCGCGACGTGAAAGAAGTGAACACCGTTCTCGGCCGCGTTCGCTATCGCGACGACGCGGTTCCCGACGACGCGATGCAGCTGATCTTGTCCGCGCATATGCCGCGTCTGCCGGCGCGCGAAGCCGCGGTTCTCGACGAAGTGATGAAGAGCAAGGGCTGCGGCTGCGCGAAGACCGGCGAGTGTCCGCAAAGCAAGACCTGGAGCAGCATGCCGTTCGTCGTTCAGTGCGCGAAGCCGAAGTGATCGTCAGCGCACGAAGCGTGCGCGCCTTCATAATCCCCGCCGATAAAGACAGAGGCGGAGGGGGCCATGCTCATTCTGTTCGGACTCGTCGGAGCTGCGCTCGGCGGTGTGATGGCCGGTGCGGTTGGCGCGCTGCTCGGCGTGGTCGCCGGGCCGCTGCTGCTGCTCGTTGTTCGCAGCGAGGCGGGCCGCACAGCGAACCCCGCGTCGACGCCGCACGCTGACCCTGCTCTGAGCGCATTGGCGCGCCGCGTGCAGGAGCTCGAGCAGGAGCTCGCGGCGCTGCGTGCCCAGGTGTACCGGCTCGTCAACGGCGTGCAGACTCCTGCGCGCACTGAAACGATCGCGCCCGCAGCGAAGGACCAGCCTGTCTCGCCGGCGCCGACGATGCCGGTGACGCCGGAGCCGGTCGCGACGTTCGCGCCCGAGGACCTCACACCGCTCGTCGTTCCGCCTGCACCTGCGGTACCGAAGGCGCAGCCGCAATACACGCTGAAGCCGGCAGCGACGATGGCATCCGTGCCCGTCGCGACGGCAACCGCGACGAGCACCCCGCCGCGCGTCGAAGCATGGTCCGCGCCATCACCGCGTCCGCCGAAAGCGCCGCCGCCACCGCCGCCGGTTGCGCTGCGCGATCGGTTGCCGCCGTTCATGAGCCGCTGGATCTTCGGCGGCAACACGATCGTCAAGGTCGGCGTGTTGATCCTCTTCCTCGGCCTCGCGTTCCTGCTGCGCTACGCGGCCGAGCGCGTCAGCGTGCCGGTCGAGCTTCGCTACGCCGGCGTGGCCCTCGTCGGCGCGTTCCTGCTCGGCCTCGGCTGGCGCCTGCGCGAACGCCCCGACGCGGCCGGCGGGCAAGGCTACGGCCTCATTCTTCAAGGCGCCGGAATCGGCGTCTTCTATCTGACCGCGCTCGCCGCGATCAAGCTGCATCCGCTGCTGCCGACCGCGCTCGCCTTCGTCTTCATGGCCGCGGTCGCCGTGCTCGGTGCGGTGCTTGCCGTTGCGCAGAACGCGCCGTGGCTCGCGCTCGTCTCGGTGGCCGAAGGCTTCGCGGCGCCGGTGCTCGTGTCGACCGGCGGCGGCAACCACATCGCGTTGTTCAGCTACCTCGCGATTCTCGACGTCGGCATCTTCCTGATGGCGTGGTTCAGGGCCTGGCGCCCGCTCAACCTGCTCGGCGCCGCCTCGACCTTCGCGCTCGCCATCGCCTGGGCGCAACGCCACTACAACGATTCGCTCTACCCGAGCGTGCAGGCTTTTCTGCTGCTGTTCTTCCTGCTCTTCACCGCGATCGGCGTGATGTTCGCGCGCCGCGCGCTGGCCCAGGGCGATGCACCCGATGCGCGTCAGCCGCTCGCGGCACGCGCCGCACAGGCGATCGAGCGCGTCGGCCGCGTCGACAGCACGCTGACGTTCGGCGTGCCGCTCGCCGCGTTCAGCCTGCAGTACCTGCTGGTGCGCGGCGACGAGTGGGGGCCGGCATGGGCGGCGTTCGGCTTCGCGCTGTTCTATCTGCTGCTCGGCAGCGCGCTGCTGCGCGGCGGCAACACGCGCTATTCGCTGCTCGGCGAAGCCTACGTGATCGTCAGCGTGATCTTCGGCACCTTGACGATTCCGCTCGCGCTCGAGGGCGTGTGGACCGGTGCGACGTGGGCCGTCGAAGCGGCCGGCATGTACTGGCTCGGCGCGCGCCAGCATCGACCCTATGCGCGCGCGTTCGCGCTCGTCGTGATCGGCGGCGCGGCGCTGCGCCTGGCGACCGAGCTCGGCGTCGATTGGCGACCCGGCACGCCGCTGATCACCGGCTCGACGCTCGGCATCTCGATGCTCGCGGCAAGCGCGGTCGCGATCGGTCTCGTGCGGCGTCGCGTCGCAGCGCAGGACCACAGCGCGATCGAAGACGCGTGGATGCTGTGCCCGCCGATGTGGGCCGGCGTGATCACCGCGTGGCTCGCGTTCGGCTGCGCCGCACTGCAATCGCGCCTCGCCGCACCGGTGCTGCAACTGTGCGCCGCGCTGCTGCACGCGGTCGCGTTGACCAGCCTCGCGCTGTCGCTGCACATCGTCGCAGGCAAGCCGATGCTCGCCAATGGATGGGAAGGCCTGGCCGCCGCGGCGCTGATCGGCACGAGCCTGCTGCTGACAGGCTGGCTCGGCCTCGGCCCCTCGCTGCGCGTCGCCGATGGGCGCACCGAGCCGCTGCCCTGGTCG
>VBCQ01000065.1 GCA_005882155.1 Betaproteobacteria bacterium | reverse complement strand
TGCAGCCTGTCTCATGCGAAGAGCTTCACGAGCATCAGCGCGAACAGCACCAGCTGCACCGCCCAGAAACTCGCCCGCACCAGCACGTGCGGCACACCGACGCCCGACAGATGGGCGAGGCTTTGACCGAAGCGCGCGTAGAGCACCCACGGCGCGAGGGCGGCGATCGCGTCGAGCCGCGACATCTGCGCGGCGACGAGCACGATCACCGCGAAGACCGGCAGATTCTCGAGGCAGTTGGCGTGCGCATCGGCGACGCGGCGAACGAACGGCGGGTCGTCGTCATGCAGGACCGCGCGCGGCCAGCTGTTGATCGGTGTGCCGCCGAGAAAACGCACGCCGCGGTAGAGGAACACGACGATGACGAGCGCCAGCGTCCAGGCGGTGAAGCCGAGCAATGCGGTGATGGCCGACATGAGGTCTCCTTGTTCGATGCGCCGGCGACGACCCGTTCGACCGGCGTGGCGCGCATCATCACACGGAGCTACTTCAGGTTCATCACCCGCATGCCGAGCAGTTTTCCATCCGGCCGGTCGAGCACATTGATCGTCGCCTGACGCGCTTCGAATCCGTCGGGCAGCGGCAGGCTGCCGCGCAGGTTCTCGAAGCTTCCGACCGAGATCGCGACCGGCTTGAGCTTCACACTCGATTCGCTGCCGCGCTTGGCCGCGCCGGCAACGACGAGCTGCATCACGCCGGCGAGCGGCCTCGCGCCGGCGCGGTCCCGCGACAGCACGACGTCGTAGACGAGCTTGCCGCCGTCGGTCGCGAAGCGCGCGGCGCGGACCTGGACGGTGCCGCCGCGCGGATCCGGCGGCAGCGACGCGACCAGCGACGCGACGTTGTCGCGCAGTCCGTCGATGGTCTGGCGAGCGCCGAGAGCTTCATCGGCGAGCCGCTTCTTCTCGGTGAGCGCCGCGGCCAGCCGCTGCGCCGTGTCGTCGAGTTCCTTCTTCAAGCGCAGCCGATCCGCATCGGCCTGCTCGAAGGACGCGCGCAATTGCGCTGACGCATCGGCCGACAGTCGCGGCGGCAGGTAGCGCTCTTGAACCCACAACACGCTGCCGGCGCCGATCGCGATGCCGGCGACGAGCAGCAGCAGCCAGCGCGGCACGCGCCGATGCCCGCGCCGCCGGCCATAGGGATGGAATTCGACGGGTCTGGATCGTCCGAGCATTCGGGCTGTCTGGATTCGTTGGAAATGCGCGAGGTTATAGCCCGTGGGATGCGGCGGGTGCAACACGATGTCTCAGATGGCCCGCGGTATGCTGGCCGCCACGCACGCGCAAGGGGCAGCCATGACCGCGACCGTCCACCACATCACCCATCCGCTGATCCAGCACAAGCTGACGCTGATGCGGCAGAAAGACCGCAGCACGAACAGCTTTCGCCAACTGCTCGGCGAGATCAGCATGCTGATGGCCTACGAGGTGACGCGCGACATGCCGACGCAGCTGATCGAAATCGAGACGCCGCTGGAGAACATGCAGGCGCCAGTGATCGACGGCAAGAAGACGGTGTTCGTGAGCATCATGCGCGCCGTGTACCGCGACCCGAAGACGCTGACCGCGATCGAGTACTACTTCAAGATGCCGCACGACATGCACGAGCGCGACGCGATCGTGCTCGACCCGATGCTCGCCACCGGCAACTCGGCCGTCGCTGCGGTCGATCGATTGAAGGAGACGAAGCCGCGCTCGATCAGCTTCGTCTGCCTGCTCGCCGCCCCGGAAGGCCTCGCGAACTTTCACGCAAACCACCCCGATGTGCCGATCAACACCGCGGCCGTCGACCGCCAGCTCAACGAGCACGGCTACTTCGTGCCGGGGCTGGGCGATGCGGGGGATCGGTTGTTCGGAACGAAATAGGTCGGTCGAGTTACGACACGAATCTAGGTTTGTGTCGTAACTCGGGTTTCACCCCTTGAACGGATTCGCCAGCGCAAACCACAGCCCGATGCCGGTGGCGATGATGAACGCGCCGTCGAGCACGCCGACGAGCAGAAAGACCTTGGCCTGCAGCGTGTCCATCAGCTCGGGCTGACGCGCTGCGGCTTCGAGGTACTTGCTGCCCATCACGCCGATGCCGAGGCACGAGCCGATCGCGCCGAGACCGATCATGTGACCGACAGCCAGCGGGAGGAGGTCGATGCCGTTCATGCGGGTTCTCCTTGTCGTTGCGCTTGGCACAGCTTGTGCACGACCGCATACTGGCGCCGCTGCTGCGCGGCGTCGATAACCTCGGAGGTCATGTGATGCGCTCCCTGCTCGTTCGCAACGCCACGCTCATCGATGGGCGCAGCGCGATCGATGTGCTGGCCGAAGCCGGCCGCATCGCCGCGATCGCGCCGAGTCTGCCGGCGCCCGACGATGCGCAGATCATCGATGCGCAAGGGCAGCTGCTGTCGCCGCCGTTCGTCGACGCGCACTTCCACCTCGACGCGACGCTGTCGTACGGCTTGCCGCGCGTCAACGCGAGCGGCACCTTGCTCGAAGGCATCGCACTGTGGGGCGAGTTGAAGCCGCAGCTGACACAAGACGCGATCGTCGAGCGCGCAATGCAGTACTGCGACTGGGCGGTCGCGAAGGGGCTGCTCGCGATCCGCTCGCATGTCGACGTCTGCGACGACCGGCTGCTCGCGGTCGACGCGCTGCTGCAGGTCAAGCAGCGGGTGAAGCCCTACCTCGACCTGCAACTGGTCGCCTTTCCGCAGGACGGGCTGCTGCGCTCGCCGACCGCGCTCGCGAATCTGAAGCGCGCGCTCGATCGCGGCGTCGACGTCGTCGGCGGGATTCCGCACTTCGAGCGAACTTGTGCCGAAGGCGCCGAGAGCGTACGCATCCTCTGCGAGCTCGCCGCTGAGCGCGGCCTGCCGGTCGACATGCATTGCGACGAAAGCGACGATCCGCTGTCACGCCACATCGAGACGCTCGCTTTCCACACCCAGCGCCTCGGCCTGCACGGCCGCGTGACGGGCTCGCACCTCACGTCCATGCATTCGATGGACAACTACTACGTCAGCAAGCTGCTGCCGCTGATGGCCGAGGCGCAGGTACACGCGGTGGCCAACCCGCTGATCAACATCAGCTTGCAGGGCCGCCACGACAGCTATCCGAAACGCCGCGGCATGACGCGCGTGCCCGAGCTGATGGCGGCCGGCATCAACGTCGGCTTCGGTCACGACTGCGTGCGCACAGATGGGCCTGCATGTCGCGCAGATGACATCGCCAGCGCAAATGCGCGCCTGCTTCGACGCGGTCACCGTCAACAGTGCGCGAATTCTGGGGCTGGCCGGCTACGGGATTGCGGTCGGCAACCCGGCCGATTTCGTGCTGCTGCAGGCGCGCGATGCCGTCGAGGCGATCCGCCTGCGCGCGCCGCGCCTCGCGGTGGTGCGCCGCGGGGCGGTCATCGCGCGCACGCCGGCGTCGGTGGCGACACTG
Source organism: Betaproteobacteria bacterium (assembly GCA_005882155.1). GTDB lineage: Bacteria > Pseudomonadota > Gammaproteobacteria > Burkholderiales > Burkholderiaceae_C > Albitalea. The sequence continues at coordinate 1,013 of VBCQ01000065.1, read as the reverse complement.
CAGTTGCCCGATCGTCCCGACACGGTGGACTGGTCACTCCAACGTTGAGCCGCCGGAGCGACATGACCTCCCGCTAGAATGAATTTCACAGGGACGACCCACAATCACCATGAAACTCATCGGCTCGCTCACCAGCCCGTACGTGCGCAAGGTTCGCATCGTGATGGCGGAAAAGAAGCTCGACTACCAGCTCGAGCTCGAAGATGTCTGGGCCAGCGACCACATTCTCGAGTCGAATCCGCTCGGCAAGGTGCCGTGCCTGGTGATGGAAGGCGGCGAAGCGGTGTTCGACTCGCGGGTCATCGTCGAGTACGTCGACACGCTGTCGCCGGTGGGCCGGCTGATTCCCGAGCGCGGCCGCGAGCGCGCCGAGGTTCGGACCTGGGAAGCGCTCGGCGACGGCCTGCTCGACGCGGCGATCACCGCGCGGCTGGAGCAGACCTGGGCCGCTCGCACCGAGGGGCAACGCAGCGCTGCGTGGATCGATCGGCAGATGCGCAAGATCGAAGCCGCGCTGGCAGCGATGAGCAAGGGGCTCGGCGAGAAGCCGTTCTGCTCGGGGATTCACTTCTCGCTGTCCGACATCGCCGTCGGCTGCGCGCTCGGCTACCTCGACCTGCGATTTCCCCGCATCGACTGGCGCAGCGACTACGCGAACCTGGCGCGGCTTTACGAAAAGCTGGTACAGCGCCAGAGTTTCATCGACACCGCGCCGCCGGCGGCGTGAGCCGCAGGCCGAGCGGCCGCAGCGCTAGAAAAGATTGAGCGTCAGCGCGTCGGCGCGCAAGTCGAACTGCAACTTGCGGTAGATGTTGCGCATGCGCACCCCCACCTCGTGCTCGCTGACCTGCAAGTGGTGCGCAACTTCGCTGACGACGTAGCCCTCGGCGGTCCGCTGCAGCAGCTGCTGGTCGGCGTCTCTCAGGCGCAGCGGGTTCTGCGCTTCGGCGACGAAATCGGTCGCGTCGCGGGTCATCCCGTCGAAATGCGCCTTCACCGCGCGCGCGATCTGC
>VBCQ01000055.1:418-5304 GCA_005882155.1 Betaproteobacteria bacterium | reverse complement strand
TCGAGTCGATCCCGGTCGCGCCCGACGACACCACCGGAACCTTGCACGAGCGCCTCGCCGATCTCGGCGGACGCATGATCGTCGAGGCGCTCGAGCTGGCAGATCGCGGCAGACTCATTCGCACGCCACAGCCGAGGGTCGACGCGACGTATGCGCGCAAGATCGACAAGGCCGAAGCCGTCATCGATTGGCGCGATCCATCCGACCTCATCGCGCGCCGCATTCGCGCCTTCGATCCGTTTCCCGGTGCCAGCACGATGCTTGCCGGCGAGACCATCAAGCTGTGGCGCGCTCGGGCCGTCGACGGCAGCGCCGCGCCGGGCACCGTGATCGCGGCGGACGATGACGGCATCACCGTCGCGTGCGGCAGCGGCGCGCTGCGGGTCAGCGAGCTGCAGCGCCCCGGCGGCAAGCGCAGCGGCGTCAAAGCGTTGCTCCAAGGCAAGCCGACGCTCGTCGGAACGGTTCTCGGCGACGCTTCCCGTTGAACTCCGCGGGAGCGCCCGCATCTCACTGCTTGCAACCCCGCGCACGGAGCGACGAGCATGTTCAATCTTCTAAAGACCGCTATCTTGATGGCGGCCATCACCGCTTTATTCATGGCGATCGGTGCGCTGCTGGGCGGCCGCTCGGGGATGGTGTTCGCGCTTGCCATCGCGATCGCGATGAATTTCTTCAGCTATTGGTTCTCCGACAAGCTGGTGCTGCGCATGTACAACGCGCACGAGGTCGATGAAGCATCGGCGCCGCAGTTCTATCGCATCGTTCGCGAGCTCGCGCAAAAGGCCGGGTTGCCGATGCCGCGCGTCTACCTGATCGACGAAGACGCGCCGAATGCGTTTGCGACCGGCCGCAATCCCGACCACGCGGCGGTGGCCGCGACCACCGGCATCCTGCGCGCGCTGAGCGAGCGCGAGCTGCGCGGCGTGATGGCGCACGAGCTGTCGCATGTGCGGCATCGCGACATCCTCATCAGCACGGTCAGCGCGACGATGGCCGGGGCGATTTCGATGCTCGCCAACTTCGCGATGTTCTTCGGCGGGCGCGACGACGAAGGCCGCCCCGCCAACCCGATCGTCGGGCTGCTCGTGATGCTGCTTGCGCCGATCGCCGCCAGCTTGATCCAGATGGCGATCAGCCGTGCCCGCGAGTTCGAGGCCGACCGCGGCGGTGCCGAGTTGTCGGGCGATCCTCAGGCACTGGCGTCTGCCCTGCAGAAAATCCAGCGCTATGCGCAAGGGATTCCGCTGCCGACCGCCGAGCGCCATCCGGAGACGGCGCAGATGATGATCATGAATCCATTGCATGGCGGCGGATTGCGCAACCTGTTCTCCACCCATCCGTCGACCGAGGAGCGCGTCGAGCGGCTGCTGGCGATGGTCGTTCGCTGAGCCAGCGCCGCGCCTAAAGTTTGGGCGGGCCCCCGCCGATAACCGGTGCAGAACTGCGACCTGCACCGCCATGCCCCGCCTTGCCCTCATCGCCACCCTCCTTGCGCTCGCCGCGCTCAGCGGCTGCGAGATGCTGGGCATGGAGTCGCCCGAAAAAGTGGCGGCGGCGCGCGACGCCGAAGGCCGGGCCGTCGGTGGCGCGTGCCGGCACGCGGGCCGCGCGATCGAGGACTGCTATCTGCTGAACAAGCGGGTCGACAAGGCCGCGATCTTCGCCGGCTGGCGCGACATGAACGACTACATGCGCGAGAACAAGATCGACGTCGTCGCGCCGCAATTGCTGGCGCAGCTCGCGCTCGCCAAGGCGGCCGAAGCCAAGGCCGCAGCCGACGCGAAAGCGGCCGCCGAAGCCAAGCCGCCCGAGGCGAAGGCATCCGACGCAAGCGACGGATCGGCCGACAAGCGCGCCCCGGCAAAGCCCAAGGCCAGGGACGCCAAAGCCGGCGGCGCCTGAGTCGCGTCGCCGCCGACGCGCGTGTCGCGCTCGGTTGTATGCCCGTCTTCGAATCGGATCACTAAAATCGGCGGGTTGCTTCCTTACCGACCCATTCCATGAACGTTCTCCGATTCGAAGACTTGGCCGCCCAGGGCAAGGCGCGCGGCCAGCGCGTGTTCATTCGCGCCGACCTCAACGTGCCGCTCGACGATGCCGGCCACATCACCGAAGACACGCGAATTCGCGCGTCGATCCCGTGCATCGAGCTGGCGTTGAAAGCCGGCGCCGCAGTGATGGTGACTTCGCACCTCGGCCGCCCGACCGAGGGCGAGCTCAAGCCCGAAGATTCGCTCGCGCCGGTGGCCCGCCGCATGGGCGAATTGATGGGCCGCGAGATTCCGGTTATCGCGAACTGGGTCGATGGCGTGACGGTGTCGCCCGGTGAGCTCGTGATGCTCGAGAACTGCCGCGTCAACAAAGGCGAGAAGAAGAACAGCGAAGAGCTCGCGAAGAAGATGGCCGCGCTGTGCGACATCTTTGTCCACGACGCTTTCGGTACCGCGCATCGCGCCGAGGCGTCGACCTACGGTATCGCGCAGTTCGCGAAGATCGCCTGCGCCGGGCCGCTGCTCGCCGCCGAGATCGATGCGATCACGAAGGCGCTCGCGAATCCGAGGCGGCCGCTGGTGGCGATCGTCGCCGGCAGCAAGGTGAGCACCAAGCTGACGATCCTGCAGTCGCTCGCGAAGAACGTCGACCAGCTGATCGTCGGCGGCGGAATTGCCAACACCTTCATGCTCGCGGCCGGACTGCCGATCGGCAAGTCGCTTGCCGAAGCGAATCTGCTCGATGACGCGAAAGCCGTCATCGCGGCGATGAAGATGCGCGGCGCGGCGGTGCCGATTCCGGTCGACGTCGTGACCGCGAAGGCCTTCGCTGCCGATGCGCCCGCCGTCGTGAAGCCCGCCACCGCCGTGGAAAGTGACGACCTGATCCTCGACATCGGACCGAAGACCGCGGCCACGCTTGCCGAGCAGTTGAAGCAAGCCGGCACCATTGTCTGGAATGGGCCGGTCGGCGTGTTCGAGTTCGACGCGTTTTCGCGCGGCACCGAGACGATCGCGCGCGCGATCGCCGCATCAAGCGCGTTCAGCATCGCCGGCGGCGGCGACACGCTGGCGGCGATCGCGAAGTACGGCATCGAGCGCGAAATCGGCTATATCTCGACCGGCGGCGGTGCGTTTCTCGAAGTGCTCGAAGGCAAGACGCTGCCCGCGTTCGAAATTCTCCAGCGGCGCGCCGTAACCGGCTGAAACCCCCGGCGCAGATAATCCGGGGCTCGAATAGCAGGAGACTCCATGGCCCGCGCCACCAAAATCGTTGCCACTCTCGGACCCGCGTCGAGCTCGCCCGAGGTACTGGCCCGAATGATCCACGCGGGGGTCGATGTGGTGCGACTGAACTTCTCGCACGGCAAGGCGCAGGACCATATCGACCGTGCGACGCTGGTGCGCGAGGTGGCGCGCCAAGCCGGCAAGGAAGTCGCGATCATGGCCGACCTGCAGGGTCCGAAGATCCGCGTCGGCAAGTTCGAAGGCGGCAAGGTCATGCTCGAGGCGGGGCAGGGCTTCAGCCTCGATGGCGCGAGCACCGCGCTCGGCACCAACGAGCGCGTCGGACTCGACTACAAGGAGCTGCCGCGCGATGTGAAGCCCGGCGACACGCTGCTGCTCAACGACGGCCTGCTCAAGCTCACTGTCGATGCGGTGCGCGGCGAAGAGGTGCAGACGACGGTCGTCGTCGGCGGCGAGCTGTCGAACAACAAGGGCATCAACAAGGCCGGTGGCGGGCTCACCGCGCCGGCGCTGACCGCCAAGGACATGGAGGACATCAAGACCGCGATGAGCTTCCAGTGCGAGTACCTCGCGGTCAGCTTCCCGAAGAACGCGACCGACATGGAAATGGCGCGCCAGCTCGCCAACGTGGCCGGCGAGCCGTGGCGCCACAAGCCGGGAATGATCGCGAAGATCGAGCGCAGCGAAGCGATTCCTGTGCTCGAAGCGATCCTGCGCGCCAGCGACGGCATCATGGTGGCGCGCGGCGACCTCGCGGTGGAAGTCGGCAACGCGGCGGTGCCGGCGCTGCAGAAACGCATGATCAAGCTGGCGCGCGAGATGGACAAGGTCGTCATCACCGCGACGCAGATGATGGAGTCGATGATCGTCAACCCGGTGCCCACCCGCGCCGAAGTCAGCGACGTTGCCAACGCGGTGCTCGACGGCACCGATGCGGTGATGCTCAGCGCCGAGACGGCGGCGGGCAAGTATCCGGTCGAGACGATCGAGCAGATGGCGGCGATCGCCTTCGAAGCCGAGCGGGCCGAAGACGCGACGATCGACACCGACTTCACCAACAAGCACTTTGGCCGCATCGATCAGTCGATCGCGATGGGCGCGCTGTTCACTGCGCATCACCTCGGCTGCAAGGCGATCCTCGCGCTGACGGAGTCGGGGTCGACTGCGCTATGGATGAGCCGGCACAAGATCAAAGTGCCGATCTACGGCATGACCGCGCAGCCGATGAGCCAGCGCAAGATGATGCTGTACCGCAACGTGACGCCGATCCTGATGCCGGCGCAAACCGACCGCGACACTGCGCTTGCGCAAGCCGAGACGATGCTCATCGAACTCGGCGTGCTCAAGCCAGGCGACACCTACGGCATCACCTGCGGCGAGCCGATGGGTCACCCGGGTGGCACCAACATGCTGAAGGTCTGCCGCGTCGCGTGATCCACAGTCACGCGACAATTGCGGCATGACGCTGACTGCCGAAGACATCCACGCTGCTGCCGAGCGCCTGCGCGGCCATGTGCTCGATACGCCGTGCGTGCCGTCGCGCACCTTGTCGGCGATTGCCGGCTGCGAGGTGTTTCTCAAGTTCGAGAACCTGCAGTTCACCGCGTCGTTCAAGGAGCGCGGCGCGCTCAACAAGATCGCCCA
>VBCQ01000055.1:0-261 GCA_005882155.1 Betaproteobacteria bacterium | reverse complement strand
TGCAGCTCGCGAAGGAGCGCGGGCTCACGGTCGTCCATCCCTACGACGATCTGGCGGTGGCCGCGGGGCAGGGCACGATCGCGCTCGAGATGCTCGCCCAGCAGCCGCAGATCGACACGCTGGTGGTCGCGATCGGCGGCGGCGGAATGATCAGCGGCATCGCGACTGCGGCGCGGTCGATTGATCCGCGCATCGACATCGTCGGCGTGCAGACCGAGCGCTTTCCGGCGGTGTGGAACGCGATGCATGGCGAGCAGCGTG
>VBCQ01000339.1 GCA_005882155.1 Betaproteobacteria bacterium | reverse complement strand
CGAAGACCAGGCGATGGACCCGGCCGCGGCACGGGCGATTTGCAATTCGGTCGACCCTGTCGCGAGCCTGTGCCGCGACACTGTCTTGTGGGGCCCCATCGCCGGCGACGAGCGGCTCGTGCACGCGGTGCGCGACGCCAGCCGGCGCGTCGATGAATGGGCTGCGTACATCACCGCACAGACATCGAACGCCGATGGCGGTAGTGTGATGAATTGAAGGAAGCCCGCCGTGTCCGCACGCCACCCCGTTTCCGCACGCCAGCTGCCGCGCCAGCGCCAGCCCGAGCTCGAGCTCGAGTACGGGCGCAGCCGCGAGCTCGGCTACGAGGCGCCCGAAGATGCCGGCTTCGTGCGCTGCCTGGACCACGGCTTTCCGACGCCGTTGGCGCGCTGGCACTACCACGACGAATACGAGTTGCATCTGATCGTCGCGACGTCGGGGAAGGCATTCGTCGGCGATTGGATCGGCCAATTCCATCCGGGCCATTTCGTGCTCACCGGCCCGCGACTGCCGCACAACTGGATCTCGCTCGACGTGCCCGACGGCGGCGTCGCGCTACGAGACCGCGTGATCCAGTTCCCGCATGAGCCGCTCGTCCAGGCGAGCCAGAGCATTCCGGAACTCACGCAATTGCTGCCGCTGCTCGAGCGCGCCAAGCACGGCATCGAATTCTTCGGCTTGTCGGAGCGCGCGATGCAGTACTACGACAGCGTGCGCGCACGGCGCGGGCTCGAGCGCTTCGCGACTTTCCTCGCGCTGCTCGGCGAGCTCGCGAACTGCACCGACTATCGTCTGCTGTCGAACGTGCAGCTCCAAGGCTGCGAGGACGACGCGACGATGGACCAGATCAGCAGCATCGTGAACCAGATCACCCAGGACGCGGCCCATTCGATGACGATGGCGCAAGTGGCCGCGCAGATCGGCATGAGCGAGAGCCGCTTTTCGAGGTTCTTCCGCAAAGCCACCGGCAACACCTTCGTCGACTTCGTCAACCGCGTGCGAATCAACCGCGCGTGCCAATTGCTGATGGAGTCGGACCGCTACATCACGCACATCTGCTACGAAGTCGGCTTCAACAACGTCGCCAATTTCAATCGACGCTTTTTGGAAATCAAAGGGATGACGCCGAGCGAGTTTCGGCATCAATCGGAGAATCGGTTCGGGCGTTGAGGGGTGGATATCGGTTTGCCGCCCGTTGCTGCTGTTCGGCTCGCGACAGCGGGTGACAGCAGCAGACTGAGCTCGGTCATTCAGCTCGCAAGCCGGCGAGGTCCGCAGTCGGCCACTTCCGGTCGCTGGCGACGGGCAGCTTCCTGGCATGTCATCTCCTCGATCTCGGAAGTTGTGACCGGAAGGCCTGTCGAACGCTGTACCGTTTGCGGCTACGGCGGGTGCATCAAGATCAGCGGCAGGGATTTTGTCTACACCCTTTCAGCTGCTCTCGCGCACCACGAGCTCGTAGCCCAAGTCGACGCCCGGCCGCGCGACCGGTTCGCCGCGCATTAGCGAGAGCAGCATGCCGGCCGCTGCGCTGCCGATCTCGGCGCGCGGGGTGCGCACGGTTGTGAGCGCCGGCAGCATCTGGTCGCTGCCGGTGAGGTCGTTGAAGCCGGCTACGGCTACGCGCTTGGGCACCGGCACGCGCAGGCGCAGGGCCGCCATCAGCGCGCCCTGCGCGAGGTCGTCGTTGCAGAAGAAGATCGCGTCGACCGCGGGCTTCATCGCGATGATCTGCTCGAACATGCGGCCGCCCAGCGCAAGCGACGAGGGCGCCGGGTTGAGCCACTCGAGTTTGGGGTCGTGCAGGCCCGCCTGGCCGAGCTCGTGGCGCCAGCCATCGAGCCGCTGCAGCACGCGTGGGTCGAGCTGCGCGCCGGCGAAGGCGATGCGGCGGCGGCCGCGCTCGAGCAGGTGGCGCGTCATTGCCGCGCCCGCCTCGGTCTGCGAGAAGCCGACGCTGTACACGCCCGGCACCTGCGAAGTCTCCATCACGTGCACGCAGGGCACGCCGCTTTGCGTGATGAGCTGGCGCGTCGCGACGCCGCGGTCGAGCCCGGTCACGAGCATGCCGGCCGGGCGGTGCTGCAGCTGTTCGCGCAGCAGCTGCTCTTCTTCGCTCGCGTCGTAGTGCGTCACGCCGATCAGCGTCTGGTAGCCGGCAGGCCGCAAGGTGCGCTGCACGGCCTCGAGCAGGTCGACGAAGAGCGCGTTCGAGAGCATCGGGATCAGCACGGCCACGTGGCTGCTGTGGCGCGAGGCGAGCGCGCGTGCCGCGGGGTCGGGCACATAGCCCAGGCGCTGCACCGCCGCCTGCACGCGCGCCACGAGCTCCGGGTCGACGGCGCGTTCGCCACGCAGCGCGCGCGACACCGTGATCGGGCTCACGCCCGCGGCCTGGGCCACGTCGTTCAAGGTGACGCGCCCGGTGGCGCGAGATCGGTGCGGGGGTGCGCTCATTTTTCTCAGGGTATCCACGTATTCGGCAAGACGTCTCAGCGGATAGGATAGCGCTATCCAAAGGCGGGCGGCAAGCCTTCCCATCGTAACCAGCCTTGAGCCGGTGTCGAGGGGAATTCAGCATGCGGCCACCGCCTTTTTCTTCGATCGTTTCGGACAGCGCTATCCAAAGATGAGTTCGGCAATGGGTTCGGTGGTCGTCATGGGTGTGGCCGGGTGCGGCAAGTCCAGCCTCGGCGGCGCGCTTGCGCAGGCCAGCGGCCTGCCGCTGGTCGAGGGCGATGACTTTCACAGCCCGGCCAGCCGCGACAAGATGAACCGCGGCATCGCGCTCACCGACGCCGACCGCGACGGCTGGCTCGCCACGCTCGGCGACGCGCTGCGCCGCCACCCGCACGGCGCGGTGCTCACCTGCTCCGCACTGAAGCGCGCCTACCGCGATCGACTGCGCACGGCCAGCCCCGGCCTGCGCTTCCTGTTCCTCGACATCGATCGCGCACAGGCGCTGCAGCGCGTGGCGGCGCGCGCCGGCTCGCACTTCTTTTCCGCGAGCCTGGTCGACAGCCAGTTCGCGACGCTCGAGTCGCCGCTCGGCGAAGCGGGCGTGCTGCGATTGGATGCGCTCGAACCGATCGATCACCTGTGCGCCAGCGCGATGGCCTGGCTGCACGCGAAGGAGACGTCATGAAGTTACTCGGCTGCGCCCAGCCACGATGGATCCCGGCGTTCGCCGGGATGACGACGGGGGAGGTGGCCGCATGAACGGCGAAGCTTCCGTCGGGCGTTTCCAGCGCGCGGCTAATCTGGCGATGGCCATCTGCCTCGGCGTGATGGCCGTGGCGGTCTTCATCAACGTGGTGCTGCGCTACGGCTTCGGCAGCGGCGTGGCCGCGAGCGAGGAGCTGTCGCGGCTG
>VBCQ01000054.1 GCA_005882155.1 Betaproteobacteria bacterium | reverse complement strand
CCTGCGAGGATCAGCGCGATCATGCAGTACAGCCGCGTGCCGCCCATCAGCGACTGCGTGAAGGTGCGCCAGGTCAGCGAGCGCTGTGCCGCCGAGATGATCAGCGCGCCGACGACGCCCAGCGCCGCTGCCTCGGTGGCGGTGGCCACGCCGCTGTAGATCGAGCCCAGCACCGCGCCAATCAGCAGCACGACCGGAATCAGGTTGCGCGACTCGGCGAGCTTTTGCTTGAGCGTGAGCGGCGCATCGGGTGGCGGGACCAAGTCCTTGTTGCGCAGCGCCCAGACGGCGATGTAGCCGGAGAAGATCAGCGCGAGCAGGATGCCGGGCAGGATGCCGCCGATGAACAGCTGCGCGATCGACACGTCGGCCGCGACGCCGTAGACGATCATGATGATCGACGGCGGGATCAAGAGTCCGAGCGTGCCGGCACCAGCCAGCGAGCCGATCGCCATCGAGTCCGGGTAGCCGCGCTTTTGAAGCTCGGGCAGGCTCATCTTGCCGATCGTCGCGCAGGTCGCCGCGCTCGACCCTGACACTGCAGCGAAGATCGCACAGCCGACGACGTTGGTGTGCAGCAAGCGGCCGGGCAGACGCTGCATCCACGGCGCGAGGCCGCGGAACATGTCTTGCGACAGGCGAGTGCGAAACAGAATCTCGCCCATCCAGATGAAGAGGGGCAGGGCGGTCAAGGTCCAGCTCGATGCCGAGCCCCAGATCGTCACCGCCATCGCGTCACCGGCCGGCCGCGAGCTGAAAAGCTGCATGCCGATCCACGCGACACCCGACAGCGTGAGGCCGATCCACACGCCGCTGCCGAGAATCACGAACAGCGCAACGATCAGCAGGGCGGTGACAGCGAGCTCATTCATTCCGAGTCGCCTCCTCCGGCACATGCACAACCCGCCGACCGCGAATCTCCAGCATCAGCTCGTCGACGAAGGCGATCGTGAGGATCACGGTGCCGACTGCCATGCTCAGCTGCGGAATCCACAGCGGCGTCGCGTCGTTGGCGGTCGACAAGTCGTTAAACGAATGCGACTGCCACGCGAGCTTGCAGCTGTAGGCCGCGGCGAGCGCGGCGAGCAGCGTCGCGGCGAACAGCGCCCAGATCTCGAAGCCACGCTTGACTCGCCCATGCAGTGCCGACAGCAGCAAGGTCACGCGGATGTGCTCGCCGCGCTTGAGCGTGTGGGCGAGTGCGAGGAACCCGGCGCCGGCCATCATGTAGCCGGCATAGGCGTCGACGCCGGCGAGGTTGAAGTGCAGCTGTCGCCCGAGGATGGACAGCAGAACCATCACGAGCAGGCCGATCATGAACAGCGCCGCGAGCACGGCCGCGCCGTCATAGAGAGCGTCGAGCCCCTTGCGCAAGGCGCCGGGCATCACATCTTCTTGTATGCGTCGATGACGGCCCGACCTTCTTCATGTCGGCCTTCAATTGCGGCGATGGCGCGATGATGTTCATGCCGTTCTTCTTCAGGAGGTCGAGGTACTCGCCGTTCTTCTGCTTCGACAGCGCCCAGCCGCGGGTCTCGGCGTCGGCGCCGGCCTTCAGCACGGCAGCCTGCGTCGGCTTGTCAAGCGCATCGAAGGCGGCCTTGTTGACGATCACTGCGTTCTTCGGCAGCCAGGCCTGCGTGTCGTAAAAGTTCTTGATGTGCTCATAGGTCTTCGTGTCGTAGCCGGTCGAGCCCGACGACATGTACGACTCGACGACGCCGGTGGCCATCGCCTGCGACAGCTCGGCCGCCTGCACGGTGACGGGTTGCGCGCCGACGAGCTCGGCGATGCGCGCGGTGGTCGGGTTGTAGGCGCGCCATTTCACACCCTTCAGATCGGCTGCCGAGTTGATCGGCTTCTTCACGTAAATGCCTTGCGGCGGCCATGCGACGGTGTAAAGCAGCATCAGCCCCTGCTCGCCGAGCTTCTTCTCCATGGCGGGCTTTTGCGCCTTGTACAGCTTCATCGCGGCGTCGTAGCTGTCGGCGAGGAAGGGCAGGCCGTCGACGCCGAACAGCGGCCATTCGTTCGAATACAGCGACAGCAGGATCTCGCCCATTTGCGCCTGCCCGCCGCGTACCGCGCCCTTGATCTCCGGCGCCTTGAACAAGGACGCGTTGGCGTGCACGGTGATCTTCAGCTTGCCGGCCGTTGCCTTGTCGACATCGGCGACGAACTGCATGATGTTTTCGGTGTGGAAGTTGTTCGCCGGGTAGCCGGTGGGCAGATCCCATTTGGTTTGGGCTTGGGCGGAGGCTGCGAAGGCGAACGAGGCAGTGATCAGAGCGAGCTTGAGGCGCATTTTTCGATCTCCGGTTCTGAGTGAGCGAAGGATAAAGCGAGTCCGATGTCGCGCTATCCGGGTTGTTCCCCGGGAGAGAATCCCACCCATGAACCTCCGATTCGTCGAAGCCTTCTACTGGGTCGTCTCGCTCAAGAGCGTCTCACGCGCAGCTGAGAAACTCTTCATCACCCAATCCGCGATGTCCAGCCGCATCGCCGCGCTCGAAGAAGAACTCGGCGTGCTGCTGCTCGACCGCCGAGACAAGCAATTTCGCCTCACCGTCGCCGGCATGCGCTTCCACAACCACGCGCAGCGGCTGCTCGCGCTGCAGCGCGAAATCAAGGACGAGATGGGCGCCGGCGTCGCGCAGCACAAGGCTGTCACCTTGCGAATCGGTGTCATCGAATCGGTGCTCCATTCGTGGCTGATCGAATGGGTGCAGCACATGCGCGAGGGCAACCCCGACTTCGAGCTGCAGCTCACGGTCGAGACGACGCCGGTGCTCGTCGATCAAGTGCGCCGCGGCGCGCTCGACCTCGCCGTTGCTGCGTTGCCCACCGTCGGTGAAGGACTGCGCAGCCGCGCGCTGCCGGCGATGGAGATGGTCTTCGTCGGCAATTCGCAGCTGCAGCGCAAGCGCCGATACACGCTCGCTGACCTGGCCGCGCTCGACCTGCTGACCTTCCAGCGCGGCTCGCAGCCGCATGTCGGATTGATCGATCTGTTTCGTGGTGCCGGCATCGAGCTCAAGCGCGTCCACACGATCTCGTCGATCTCGGCGATGGTGCAGCTCGTCGAAGGCGGCTTCGGTGTCGCGACCTTGCCGCTCGCCGCCGTGCAGCGCTTGGCGCAGCGGCTGCCGCTGAAGCCACTGAAATGCGAGGCTGAATTGCCGCCGCTGCCGATCCACGCGAGCTACCGCGACGACCCGAGCTCGGAGGTCGCGCGCGGCGTTGTCGATGCCGTCGCCGATTTTGTCGGAGCCTCCGCAGCTCATCGAAAAAAGCGATGAGATAAGCGAAATATTTCTTGTTTGATCGGCCCAGTCCCGAGCAACACAATCCGCCCCAGTCCAACGCATCGGCGTGAACGGGGAAGCGAGTGAAGTCTGGAGTCAAGCAAAGCGCGACGTTCAACGCGCCCTCGGCAGCGGTTGCCGAAGCGCGCGCGGCGATCCGCAGCGGCGCGTGGACCTCGCACACCAGCGGCCTCGCCCGCGACCATGTGCAAGGCAACGTCGTCATCCTGCCGCGCTCTTACGCCGAGGACTTTCTGCGCTACTGCCAGCGCAACCCCAAGCCGTGCCCGCTGCTCGCGGTGTCCGAGCCCGGCGACGCGATGCTCGCCACGCTGGGCGCCGACATCGACATCCGCAGCGATGTGCCGCGCTACCGCGTCTGGCGGCGGGGCGAGCTCGTCGACGAGCCGACCGACATCGCGGCGCAGTGGCGCGACGACCTCGTGACCTTCGTCATCGGCTGCTCGTTCTCGTTCGAGCAGGCGCTGCTCGACGCGGGCCTCGCGATGCGCCACATCGACCAGAACCGCAACGTCGCGATGTACCGCACGAGCATCCCGACCATCGCCGCCGGGCCGTTCCACGGGCCGATGGTGGTCTCGATGCGGCCGCTGCGCGCAGCGGCGGCGATTCGCGCGATCCAGGTCACGTCGCGATTCCCCGACGTGCATGGCGCGCCGGTGCACCTGGGCGACCCGGCGTTGATCGGCATCAAGGACCTGGCGCTGCCCGACTACGGCGACGCGGTTGATGTGATGCGCGACGAGCTGCCGGTGTTCTGGGCCTGCGGCGTCACGCCGCAAGCCGCGATCGCGCAAGCGCGCCCCGAGTTCTGCATCACCCACGCGCCCGGCGCGATGCTGATCACCGACCTGCTGAATCACCAACTCGCGAGCTTCTGAGATTCGCCCCACGGAGACCCGTATGAAGAAGACCCTCATCGCCTGCATTGCCATCGCGGCCACAAGCGGCGCTTATGCGCAAACCAAGTGGGACCTGCCGACCGGCTACGCCGTCGGCAGCTTCCAGACCGAGAACGTGCAGCAGTTCGCGAGCGATGTCGACCGCGCGAGCGGCGGCAAGCTGAAGATCACGCTGCACCCCAATGGCTCGCTGTACAAGGCCAACGAGATCAAGCGCGCAGTGCAGACCGGTCAGACGCAGGCGGGCGAGTTCATTCTGTCGGGCGCGGCGAACGAGAACGCGCTGTTCGGCATCGATTCGATCCCGTTTCTCGCCGACAGCTATCCCGCAGCGCGCAAGCTCGCCGACGCGTCGCGTCCGCAGATCGACAAGCTGCTCGCCTCGCAGGGGCTCAAGCTGCTGTTCACCTCGCCGTGGCCGGGGCAAAGCCTGTACAGCATCAAGCCGGTCGAGGCGATGTCGGACTTGAAGGGCACGAAGATGCGCGCCTACAACCCGGCGACCTCGCGCATCGCGCAGTATGTCGGCGCGCAGCCGACGACGATCCAGCTCGCCGAGCTCGGCCAGGCGCTCGCCACCGGCACGGTCGAGAACTTCCTGACCTCGAGCGCGAGCGGCGTCGAGAACAAGCTCTACGAGAGCGTGAAGTACTTCTACGCCGTCAGCGCCTGGCTGCCGAAGAACGCGATCGTCGTCAATCAGAAGGCGTTCGACGCGCTCGACAAGCCGTCGCAGTCGGCGCTGCTGAAAGCCGCGGCCGCCGCCGAGGAGCGCGGCTGGAAGACGAGCGAGCAAAAGGACGCCGAGTACATGAAGGAGCTGGCGGCCAAGGGCATGAAGGTCGCGCCGCCGAGCGATGCGCTGCGCCGCGAGCTGCGGCTGATCGGCGGTCGCATGACGGTCGAATGGCTGGGCAGCGTCGGCCCCGATGGCCAGGCAATCATCGACGCGTACCGCAAGTCGACAGCGCCATGAGCACGATGATGGCCGCTGCAACGCCATCGCGCAGCGCTGCATTCGCCAGCATGTGGCACCTGCTGGCGGCAGGCTTGTATCGCGGGCTCGGCGCGCTCGCCTGCATCGCGATGGTCGCTGCGTTCGCGGTCATCGTGCTCGGCGTGATCGCACGCGAAACGGGCCTCGACATTCCGGGGCTCGACGCATATGCGGGCTACGCGATCGCCGCTGCGCTGTTCCTCGCGCTGCCGATGACCTTGCAGCGCGGCGATCACATCCGCGTGACCTTGTTCCTCGACCGATTGTCGCCGCGCGTGCGGCCGCTGCTCGAGTGGTGGAGCCTCGTCGCCGGTTTCGCACTCAGCACGTATGTCGCGGTGTTCACGTGCCGCCTGGTGTGGATGTCGTACCTGACCCACGACGTCTCGCCGGCGGCCGACGCGACGCCGCTGTGGATTCCGCAAATCGCGATGGCGCTCGGGAGCATCGGGTTTGCGGTGTCGTTCATCGATGCCTTGCTCGCGCGCTGGACCGGCTGCGCGTTCTTCGCCGCTGGAGGCGACGAGATCGCCCGCGTCGAGTGACCCGAACCAGAGACTCGCTTCATGGACATCTTCATCGCCGCCGCACTCATCGTTGTCTTGCTGGTCGTGCTCGGCTCGGGCCTGTGGATCGGCCTGTCGCTGCTCGGCGTCGCACTGATGGCGATGGAGCTGTTCACGCATCGCCCCGTCGGCGACAGCATGGCGCTCACCGTCTGGGGATCGACCTCGAGCTGGACGCTGACTGCGCTGCCGCTGTTCCTGTGGATGGGCGAGATCTTGTTTCGCACCAAGCTGTCGGAGGACATGTTCAAGGGCCTCGCGCCGTGGCTCAATCGGCTGCCCGGGCGCCTCTTGCACACCAACGTGATCGGCTGCGCGATCTTCGCTGCGGTGTCGGGGTCGAGCGCGGCGACTTGCGCGACGATCGGCAAGATCACGCTGCCCGAGCTCAAGCGCCGCGGCTATCCGGATGACATCGCGATCGGCTCGCTGGCCGGTGCCGGCACGCTGGGACTCTTGATCCCGCCGTCGATCATCATGATCGTCTACGGCGTCGCGGCCAACGTGTCGATTGCCAAGCTGTTCATCGCCGGCGTGCTGCCGGGCATCGTGCTCGCCGCGCTGTTCATGGGCTACATCGTCGTCTGGGCGCTGTTCAACAAAGAGAAGATTCCCGCTGCCGATGAAGGCATGAGCTTCACTCAGAAGGTCTACGCGTCGCGCCACCTGATTCCGGTCATCTCTTTGATCGGCCTGGTGCTCGGCTCGATCTACTCGGGCCTCGCGACCGCGACCGAAGCGGCGGCGCTCGGCGTCGGCGGCTCGCTGATCCTCGCCGCGCTCGAGCGATCGCTGAGCTGGAAATCGTTCAAGGAAGGCCTCGTCGCTGCCTGCCGCGTCTACTGCATGATCGGCTTGATCCTCGCCGGTGCGGCGTTTCTCACGCTCGCGATGGGCTTCATCGGCCTGCCGCGTCACTTGGCCGAATTCATCGGCGGCCTGAACCTCTCGCCGTTCGCGCTGATCGTCATGCTGATGGCATTCTTCATCGTCCTCGGCTGCTTTCTCGACGGCATCTCGATGGTCGTGCTGACGATGGCGGTGCTGCTGCCGACCGTGCAGAAGGCCGGGCTCGATCTGATCTGGTTCGGCATCTTCATCGTGCTCGTCGTCGAGATGGCGCAGATCACGCCGCCGGTCGGCTTCAACCTGTTCGTGCTGCAGGGCCTGACGAAGCGCGATCTGACCTGGATTGCACGCA
>VBCQ01000338.1:7255-8660 GCA_005882155.1 Betaproteobacteria bacterium | reverse complement strand
TGGTCGGCAGCATTGCATTCGCCGATGCGCTCGCCGAGGGCGCCGCGATGCAGCGCAGCCCGGTCGAGCTGAACGGCGACGATCTGCTGTTCCTGCAGTACACGGGAGGCACGACCGGCTTGTCCAAGGGCGCGGCGCTGTCGCACCGCAACCTCGTGGCCAACACCGAGCAGTACAAGGCGATGGCGCCCAACGCGATCCGCCCGGGCGAAGAGGTCGTGGTCACCGCGATTCCGCTCTATCACATCTTCGCGTTGATGGTGAACTTCATCAGCTACTTCTCGGTCGGCGCCGAGAACTGGCTGGTCGCCAATCCGCGCGACATGAACGGCTTCGTCGACGTGATGAAAGCGGCGCGGCCGACGGTATTCACCGGCGTCAACACGCTGTACGCCGGCCTCACGATGCAGCCGCGAATCGGCGAGATCGACTTCTCGCGGTTGCGCCTGTCGGTCGGCGGCGGTGCGGCGGTGGTGGCGGCCGTGTCGGCGCGCTGGAAAGCGATCACCGGCAACTTCATTCGCGAAGGCTACGGCTTGTCGGAGACGAGCCCGGTGCTCACGCTGAACCCCGACTCGATAGCCGACTTCAGCGGCACGACCGGGCTGCCGCTGCCCGGCACCGACATCAAGCTGCTCGCCGACGACGGCAATGAAGCGGCGATCGGCGAGCCCGGCGAAGTCTGCGCGAAGGGGCCGCAGGTGATGCGCGGCTACTGGAACCAGTCGCTGGCCAACGCGGCGGCGTTCACGCCCGACGGCTATTTCAAGACCGGCGACGTCGGCCAGTTCGACGACGCGGGCTTCCTGCGAATCGTCGATCGCAAGAAGGACATGGTCATCGTCTCGGGCTTCAACGTCTTCCCCAACGAGATCGAGGCGGTGGCGAGCGCCTGCCCCGGTGTCGCCGAATGCGCCTGCATCGGCGTGCCCGACGAGAAGACCGGCGAGGCGGTCAAGCTGTTCGTCGTTCCGATGCCCGGCTCGATGCTGACCGCCGAGTACGTCAGCGAACATTGCCGGCGCGAATTGACTGCGTACAAGGTGCCCAAGCACGTGTGTTTCATCGACGCGCTGCCGAAGTCGACAGTCGGAAAGATCCTGCGGCGCGAGCTTCGCGACATTCAATGAGCCACAGCATGAGCAACTCCACTCTCACCGTCGCCAATCTGGCCGACTGGGTCGGCAACGACATCGGCACCTCGGAATGGATCACCGTCGGCCAAGACCGCATCGATGAATTCGCGCGCTGCACCGGCGACCATCAATGGATCCACGTCGACGTCGAACGGGCCCACAAGGAAAGCCCGCTCGGCGGCCCGGTGGCGCATGGCTACCTCACGCTGTCGCTGCTGTCGCGCATGTGCATGGACATCGGCGTGGTTCCGCCCGACGCGGTCGCCGCC
>VBCQ01000338.1:0-7250 GCA_005882155.1 Betaproteobacteria bacterium | reverse complement strand
GCCGGCGCACGCGTGCGCACTCGCGCCCGAGTCGCTGAAGTCAAGGACCAGGGGATGGGACGCAAACTCGTCAAGCTCATCAATTCGGTCGAGATCGAAGGCGAGCCCAAGCCGGCGCTGGTGGCGGAGACATTGACGCTCCTGGTCGGCGGCCCTTCGATGCCTTGAGGTATCGAAGCCCAACGGGGTACTGATCGAGACAAGGAGACCTCCCATGACGCAAATCCCTGATCGCCTCGGCGAAACCGCCGCGCGCAACACCCTCGCCGTCAACCCGCTGATCGGCATCCGTGCCGGCGACTTCGGCGCTGCGGCGCAAGCGCTGGCGGGCGCCGTCGTCAAGCAGCCGGTGAACGCCGCGCGCCACTGGGCCGCGTATGCGAAGGAACTCGGCCGCGCTGCGCTCGGCGTGTCGACGCTCGCACCCGACCCGAAGGACAAGCGCTTTGCCGACCCCGCATGGCAGAGCAACCCGCTGCATCGCCGCCTCCTGCAAGCGCATGCCGCCACCGCCGCAGGGCTGGCCCGCTACATCGACGCGAGCTCGCTGAATGCGCGCGACAAGGCGCGCGCCCACCTCGCCGCATCGATCTATGTCGACGCCATCGCGCCGAGCAACACCTGGCTCAACCCGACAGCGCTCAAGCGCGCCATCGACACCGGCGGACTCAGCCTCGTCAAAGGCTTGAAGAACTTGGTGCATGACCTGCGGCACAACCACGGCCTGCCGTCGTCGGTCGACAAGTCGGGCTTCGAGATCGGCCGCAACCTGTGCCTGTCGCCGGGCAACGTGGTGTTCCGCAACGAGGTGCTCGAGCTCATCCAGTACAAGCCGGCGGTCGCCAAGGTCTACTCGCGCCCGCTCGTGATGTGCCCGCCGCAGGTCAACAAGTTCTACGCCGTCGACCTGTCACCCGAGAAGAGCCTCGTGCGCTACGTGATGAGCCAGGGCTTGCAGATGTTCGTCGTCAGCTGGCGTAACCCGACCGCGGCACAGCGCGACTGGAGCATGTCGACCTACGTGCAAGCGCTCGACGAAGCGGTTGACGTCGCACGCCAAATCACGCGCAGTCCCGACGTCAACTTGTGGGGCGCGTGCTCGGGCGGCATGACCGCGGCGGCCTACCTCGGCTGGCTCGCGGCCACCGGGCAGAAGAAGGTCGCGAGCATCGTCTCGCCGGTGTGCATGCTCGACACCTCGCGCGCCACCGACTCGACGATGGGCCTGCTCGCCAGCGAGCGCAGTCTGCGCGCGCTCGAAGCGAGCGTGAAGCGCAAAGGCGTCGTCGACGGTTGCGACCTCGCGCGTGTGTTCGCGTGGCTGCGCCCGAACGATTTGATCTGGAACTACTGGGTCAACAACTACCTGCTCGGCAACAACCCGCCGTCGTTCGACATCCTGTACTGGAACTCGGACACGACGCGCCTGCCGGCAGCGTTCCATGCCGACCTGCTCAGCGTGTTTCGCGACAGCCCGTTCACGCAAGCCGGCAAGCTCGAAGTGCTGGGCCGACCGATCGACATGACGCAAGTCGACGTCGATGCCTACGTCGTCGCCGGCAGCACCGACCACATCACGCCGTGGAAGGCTTGCTACGAAACGGCGCGCGTCTACGGAGCGCGCAGCGAATTCATCCTCGCCAACACCGGGCATGTGCAGAGCATGCTGAACCCGCCCGGCGTCGCGAAGTCGAACTTTCTTTCTGCCAAAGTCGGCGAGAGCGGACCGGACGAATGGGCAGCAGGCGCGGCGCGCCACGACGGAAGCTGGTGGCCGCATTGGATGGCGTGGATGCAGGCTCGCTCGGGTGAGCTCAAAGCCGCGCCGCGCAAGCTCGGCAGCCGCAAGCATCCGGCCGGCGTGGCGGCGCCCGGCGACTACGTGATGGCGGCATGACCCAAGCAAGCAGACCCGTCGATCGATTGCAAGACGTTCGAGTCGATCCCGAATCCGGACTGCACATCGGCACGATCGTCATCGACGAGCAGTTGCTTCGCGTCGGCATTCGCCCAGCTCGGCGAACTCGTGCGGACCGAGCTGCTGCCATCCCGCTGCTGATCTTCAACGGCGTCGGCGCCAATCTCGAATTGGCCGGCTTGCTGATGTCCGAACTCGACGCCACCGAGACCTTGATCTTCGATGTGCCCGGCACCGGCCAATCACCGCCGCCGAAGTTTCCCTACCGCTTGCCCGCTATGGCCAGGCTCGCGCACCGGCTGCTCGATGCGCTGGGCTACGCCAGCGTCGACGTGATGGGTGTGTCGTGGGGCGGTGGCCTGGCGCAGCAGTTCGCGATCCAGTACCCGAAGCGGCTCCATCGGCTGGTGCTCGCAGCCACCGCGATGGGCGCGCCGCTGATGCTGCCGGCCCACCCGCGGGTGCTGCTCAAGATGCTGAACCCTCGCCGCTATGTCGACCGCGACTACATGAAGCGCGTCGCGCCCGAGCTCTACGGCGGCGAGCTTCGCAGCAATGCCGACGCGATCGATCTGTTCACGCGCCATGCGCGAGGCGGTCATCCGCGCGGCTATCGCTACCAGCTGCTCGCGATCCTCGGCTGGTCGAGCTTGCCTTGGCTCTGGCGCATCACCCATCCGACCCTCGTGATGGCCGGCCGCGACGACCCGCTGGTGCCGTTGTTCAACGCGCGGTTGCTCGCTTGGCTGCTGCGCGACTCGCGATTGCATGTGATCGACGACGGGCATTTGTTTTTGCTGACCCGTGCGCGCGAGACGGCGCAGGCGGTTGCGGCGTTTTTGGCGGAGCCGCGGCTGCGGAGCTGGTAGTCTTCGCCCCATGAAAAACATTGCCCTGTCGCTGATCGCCCTGTTGCTTGCCGCCTGCGCAACTTCAGAACCTCCCTCTGCAGCAGCGCCATCGAAGGCGGCCAGCGTCGCGCCGTCTCAAACAGACGCGAAGCTCGCGCAAGCCGTCGTCACGCCGCTCGGCGACTTCAACCTGGTGCGTGCCGACATTCCGGCGGTGCTGTCGGCGGCTCAGAAGGCGCCGTATGGCGTGCCATCGAGTCTCGCCTGCGCTGCGCTGGCCGCGGACATACAGGCACTCGATGCCGTCCTCGGAGCAGACTTGGACACACCGCCAAGTGCGACCAACCCCGGCCTCGTCGAGCGCGGTGTTGGCGCGGCAGGTGACGCGGCCGTCGGGTTCGTCCGCGGCGCAGCGGAAGGCGTTGTGCCATTCCGCGGCTGGGTCCGCAAGCTCAGTGGCGCGGAGCGCTACTCGAAAGACGTGGCCGCCGCGATCGCCGCAGGGACGATTCGCCGCGCCTATTTGAAGGGTCTCGGTCAGTCGCAGGGCTGCCAAGCACCGGCTGCGCCGCAGCGCCAAGTTGCGCAAATCAGCCGGCAGCTATCAACGGCGCCAGCCTGACCTTTCCGGTTCGCCGGGATCGATAGCGTCGACAGCCCGCATCTCGCGCGAAGGTCCATGCGCGTCATCGAAACGGATGAACTCAAGCTGGAGCCGCAGCTTGCCGCGCATGCCGCAGAGATGTTCTTCGTGCTCAGCGATCCCGCAATCTACGAGTACGAGAACGATCCGCCGCCGTCGCTCGCGTGGCTGCGTGCGCGCTTCACCAAGCTCGAGTCGAGGCGGTCTGCGGACGGCCGGCAACAATGGCTCAACTGGGTCATCCGCCTTCCGACAGCGAAGCTCATCGGCTACGTTCAAGCGACCGTGCATCCCGACGGGCGCGCCGCAATTGCCTACGTACTGTCCAGCGCCTATTGGGGTCGAGGGTTGGCATGCCGGGCGGTGCAGGCGATGATCCCGGAGCTCGTCGACCAGTATCAAGTTCGCAGTCTGTCGGCAGTGCTCAAGCGCGACAACCGCCGCTCATTGCGTCTTCTCGAGAGGCTCGGGTTCTCGGCTGCGCCGCCCGAGTTGAATGCCAGGCTTCAAGTGCAGCCGGACGAATTGCTGATGGTCCGATTTCTCGATTTCAGTCACGATTGAGCCGTCAACAGGCGGGCGCCATCCACCTTCGCTGCTGCCTTGTCGAAGGTCCAAAGCGGCTGTTCACCTGCCACGCCGGCCAATGCTGCGTGCAGGCAATCGGAAAAATCGGCCGTGCTCTGACCGTAATGCGCCAGCGCCATTTCGAGCGCGCCTTCGGCTTCAAAGCGCAGTTCGAACGATGACAACAACTGCGACAGCGTCTGCAGCACAGTGGGCTTGTCGAAGCCGAAGCTCGAACGCAGCACCCATTCGAGTTCGAGTGACACCGTGATTGGCACGAAAAGCGATTCGCCCGCGTCGACGCAGCGGCGAAAGAGCTTTCGGGCGGTCGCAAGTTGAGCGGTGTCGTCCTGGACGAGAAAGCGAACCAGCACGTTGGTGTCGAGCGCTGCCATCCTGGCAATTAGCGCCAGGCGTTCATCGCTTCGATCGCCACGCGCTTGCCCTTAGGCGATTTGAGGCTGCCTGCGAGCTCGAGAACGGAGTGCGTCTTGGCGCGCACGATCAGCGCGCCGTCCGGCGTGACATGCCATACCAGGCGCGTGCCCGGACCTGCACCGATGCGCTCGCGAACCTGGCGTGGCACTGTGGTCTGGCCCTTCGCGGTGATCGTGGATTCGGACATCGCAGCTCCTTACGAATTGTTGAATGGTAAGGCTTGCGATCCTCCGCGACAAGCCAATGTCGGCGGCGATGGAAGTCTCGATCGAGGAACGCCGTTCGACCTCTGGTTGGTCCCGCCGACAGGAATCGAACCTGTATTTGCCGCTTAGGAGGCGGCCGTTCTATCCATTGAACTACGGCGAGCCGCGCTGTTCGGCTCTGCGTTTGCGCGCCGGGAATTATCCGCTACGCCCTGTCGGACATGCTGCGCGCGATGCGGGCAATCCCGATGCGCCATTTCCGAAAAGTTGACCGCGGTCAATCTGAAATTCCGATCGCCGGTCGCAGCATCGGCTGATTGGACCTCGTCTGAGGTCCCGAATCAGAGTGCGTTGAGACAAGGAGACAACATGAGCAAGAACCTCGTTTCGCATTTCTCTGCGGCGGCGCTGCTGGCGTTCGCAGCCGCCACTCCCGTGTTCGCGTGGGAGCCTTCGAAGCCGGTGGAGTTCGTCGTGCCTGCCGGCACCGGTGGTGGCGCCGACCAGATGGCGCGGCTGATGCAAGGCATCGTCATCAAGTACAAGCTGATGAAGGAGCCGATGATCGTCGTCAACAAGTCGGGCGGCGCCGGTGCTGAAGGTTTCTTGTCGATCAAAGAGGCCAAGGGCGATCCGCACAAGCTCGTCGTCACGCTGTCGAATCTGTTCACGACGCCGATGGCCACCGGCGTGCCGTTCAACTGGAAGGACATGACGCCGGTGGCGATGATGGCGCTCGACCAGTTCGTGCTGTGGGTCAACGCGAGCACCCCGTACAAGAGCGCGAACGACTACATCGCCGCGGTGAAGGCGGCGGGCCCCAGCAAGTTCAAGATGGCCGGCACCGGCTCGAAGCAGGAAGACCAGATCCTCACCGTCGCACTCGAGAAAGCCACCGGCACGAAGTTCATCTACATCCCGTTCAAGGGCGGCGGTGACGTGGCGGTGCAGCTCGTCGGCGGCCATGTCGACTCGACCGTCAACAACCCGATCGAGGCGGTGGCGCAATGGCGCGCCGGCTCGCTGCGGCCGCTGTGCGTGTTCGACGACGAGCGCATGCCCTACAAGGCGAAGGTGACCGACACGCAGTCGTGGTACGACATTCCGACCTGCAAGGAAGCCAATGTGCCGACCAAGTACCTGATGCTGCGCGGCATCTTCATGCCGCCGGGCGCGACGCCCGAGCAGCTCGCGTTCTACGTCGACCTCACGAACAAGATCCGCGCCACGCCCGAGTGGAAGGACTACATGGAGAAGGGCGCGTTCAACCAGACGTCGATGAGCGGCGAGCAGTTCACGAAGTGGCTCGAGGGCGCAGAGGCGCAGCACCGCACGCTGATGACCGAGGCCGGCTTCATCGCCGGCAAGTAGCCGTGGCGCACGACGAGACCGCCGACGGCGCGGGCCGCTCGGGCGTCGCGACCTACGTGGTCGAAGCGGTCGTCGCCGCGATCGTGCTGGTCGTCGGCATCGTCGTCGTCGTCGAAAGCGTCAAGCTCGGCGCCCGCTGGACCAGCGACGGACCGGGCTCGGGATATTTCCCGTTCTACATCGGGCTCATCATCAGCGTCTCGAGCGCCGCCATCTTCGTTCAAGCGCTGTTCGGCAAGAACAAGAAAACGGCGGTGTTCGTCGACTCGGTCCAGCTCAAGCGGGTGATGTCGGTGCTCGTGCCGGCGACGCTGTACGTGCTGGCGATCCAATTCCTCGGGCTGTACGTCGCGTCGGCGATCTACATTGCCCTCTTCATGATCGTGCTCGGCAAGTACTCGTGGCTGAAGAGCGTCGCCGTCGCGCTGGTCATCAACGCGCTGTTGTTCTTCATGTTCGAGACCTGGTTCAAGGTGCCGCTGTACCAGGGCACGCTCGAGCCCTTGGGCCTGCTCACCCGCTCGCGCTGACGCCGACATGGAAGCCATCGGCGCGCTGCTGCACGGATTCGCGGTGATCCTGACGCCGATGAACATCGGGCTGATGTTCGTCGGCATCATCCTCGGCGTCATCATCGGCGTGTTGCCGGGGCTCGGTGGCGCGAACGGCGTGGCGATCTTGCTGCCACTCACGTTCACGATGTCGCCGACCTCGGCGATCATCATGCTGTCGTGCATCTACTGGGGCGCACTGTTCGGCGGCGCGATCACGTCGATCCTGTTCAACATACCCGGCGAGCCGTGGTCGGTCGCGACGACCTTCGACGGCCACCCGATGGCGCAGAAAGGCCGCGCCGGCACGGCGCTGACGACCGCGTTCACCTCGTCGTTCGTCGGCGTGAAGTTCGGCTCGCCCGAGTTCTTCGCGGTGTACCTGCTGACCTTCTGCAGCTTCGTCGGCATGGGCAAGGGCTCGCCGTTCAAGACGCTGGTGTCGATGGCGCTCGGCTTCGCTCTCGCCGCCGTCGGCATGGACACGGTGACCGGCCAGCTGCGGCTGACCTTCGGCCAGGCCGAGCTGATGCGCGGTTTCGATTTCCTGATCGCGGTCATCGGCCTGTTCGGCATCGGCGAGATCCTGCTGTCGATGGAAGAGGGCCTGAGCTTCTCGGGCCACAGCGCGAAGATCGATCCGAAGGTCGTGTTGCAGACCTGGAAAGAACTGCCGCGCTACTGGGCCACCTACATTCGAAGCTC
>VBCQ01000062.1 GCA_005882155.1 Betaproteobacteria bacterium | reverse complement strand
TCGACCTCAGCACGCCGCTCGGCACCACGCTCGCACGAGCACGCTGGGCGCCCGATCGCGTCGCACTGGTCATGTCGCAAGGCGAGACGCGCTTCGACAACCTCGACGCGCTGACCCGCGAAGTGCTGGGCGAAAGTCTCCCGGTCGCCGCGCTGTTCGACTGGCTGCGCGGTCGCCCCTGGCCGGGGGCCGCGAGCACGCGCACCGCGCCGCCGGCAGAGCCGGGCTTTCAGCAGCTCGGTTGGGTCGTGAGCCTCGCGCGCTTCGATGAAGGCTGGATCGCGGCACGGCGCAATCAGGCGCCGGTGGTGACGGTGCGAGCCAAGCTCGACCGGCCATGAAGGCGCTCTACGACGTCGCTGCACCGGCCAAGCTGAATCTGTTTCTCCACGTCGTCGGCCGGCGCGCCGACGGCTACCACCTGCTGCAGTCGGCGTTCGTGCTGATCGACTGGTGCGACAGCCTGCATTTCGAAGCTCGCCGCGACGGCCGCCTCACGCGCCACGACCTGGCAGCGGCATTGCCCGAAGACGACTTGTGCCTGCGCGCCGCGCGCGCACTGCAAATGGCCAGCGGCACGGCTCTCGGTGTCGACATCTCGATCGCGAAGCAAGTGCCTTGGGGTGCCGGCATGGGCGGCGGCAGCTCGGACGCGGCGTCGACGCTGCTCGCGCTGAACCGGCTGTGGCGGCTCGACTGGCCCTTATCGCGGCTCGCCAAGCTGGGACTCGAGCTCGGCGCCGACGTGCCGTTTTTCCTCGGCGGGCACAACGCCCTCGTCGAAGGCATCGGCGAGCGCTTGACGCCGCTCGCGCTGCCGCCGCATCAGTTCGCCGTTCTGAAGCCCGCGGCCAGCCTCGCCACGCGGGCGATTTTCGAGAGCCCGCGCCTCGTGAGGAGCAACGCCGCTGATATACTTGCGGGCTTTCTTGCAGACGCCGGCAGCGAACGTCTTCTTCAAGGATGGGGCCGCAATGATTTGCAGCCGCCGGCCGAGAGCGTTTGCGCCGAGGTGGCGCAAGCCGCCCAGCTGCTCGAAGCCCGTTTCGGCAACAGCCGCATGACGGGCTCGGGCAGCGCGGTGTTTGCAAGAGCCGGCAAGTTGGACGGCGCGCTCGGTCAACCCACGGCGACAATGCCGGCGGATCTTCCGCCGGGATGGGTTGGCAGAATGTGCCGCAGTCTGGAGCAGCATCCGCTGGCCGGGTGGGCGCGAGACTGAAGGAAGTTTGAGGTTCGAGGCACGAGCGTCGGACCGGTGTAGGGGAGTCGCCAAGTTGGTTAAGGCATCGGATTTTGATTCCGACATGCGAGGGTTCGAGTCCTTCCTCCCCTGCCAATGAATTGTTTCCCGGTGCGCCACACGGTGCACGCCGGGGCTGAACCGAACGGGTCAGAGGTCCGACCCTGAGAGCCTCGACGGAGGGAATGTGCTTTTCAACACCGTGCTCTTTACCGGCAACGCCAACCCGGCGCTGGCCCAGGAAATTGCCAACCACCTCGGCATCGAGCTGGGCAAGGCGAAGGTCGGCCGCTTCTCCGACGGCGAAGTCGACATCGAGATCCACCAGAACGTTCGCGCGCGCGACATCTTCGTGCTGCAGCCGACCTGCGCGCCGACGAACGAAAACCTGATGGAGCTGTGCATCATGGTCGACGCGCTGAAGCGCGCATCGGCCCGGCGCGTCACCGCGGTGATCCCGTACTTCGGCTATGCGCGCCAGGACGATGGACCTGCATGCCGACCAGATCCAGGGCTTCTTCAACATCCCGGTCGACAACATCTATGCGTCGCCGGTGCTGCTGTCCGACCTGCAAAGCAAGCGCTACGACAACCTCGTCGTCGTATCGCCCGACGTCGGCGGCGTGGTTCGCGCACGCGCGCTGGCCAAGCAACTCGGCTGTGATCTCGCGATCATCGACAAGCGCCGTCCGAAGGCCAACGTCTCGGAAGTGATGCACGTCATCGGCGAGATCGAAGGCCGCAACTGCGTCATCATGGACGACATGATCGACACCGCCGGCACCCTCGTGAAGGCCGCCGACGTGCTGAAGGAGCGCCGCGCGGCGAGCATCTACGCGTACTGCACGCACGCGGTGTTCTCCGGACCGGCGATCGAACGCATCAAGCGCTCGGCCCTCGACGAGGTCGTCATCACCAACACCGTCCCGCTGAGCGAGGAAGGAAAGGCCTGCACGAAGGTGCGCCAGTTGTCGGTCGCGTTCTTGTTTGCCGAAACGATTCGCCGGATTTCGGACGGCGAGTCGGTCACGTCGTTGTTCGCGGAGCAAAACAGTAATTTCTAACAGGATTAGCGGGGTCCTGGCGGACCCCTTATCGGTTGCGAGTCCGTCGGGCTCGTTCGCATGAAGTGCCTGGTCGCGGGCGCTTCGAACTTTTGGAGTCATCATGAAATTCGTCGCTTTTGAGCGCACGCAGCAGGGGACCGGAGCGAGCCGCCGCCTGCGCAATGCGCAAAAGGTTCCCGGCATCGTTTACGGTGCCGGCGAGCCGGCATTGATCGAGCTCGATCACAACGCCCTGTTCTTCGCGCTGAAGAAGGAAGGCTTCCACTCGTCGGTTCTCGAAATGGAACTGAAGGGCAAAACCGAGCAGGTGATCCTGCGCGACTACCAGATGCACGCGTTCAAGCCGCTGGTGCAGCACATCGATTTCCAGCGGGTGGACAGCACGACGCGAATCTCGAAGAAGGTGCCGCTGCACTTCATCAACGAGGAAAACTCGCCGGCCGTG
The DNA here is from genome assembly GCA_005882155.1 of Betaproteobacteria bacterium. GTDB lineage: Bacteria > Pseudomonadota > Gammaproteobacteria > Burkholderiales > Burkholderiaceae_C > Albitalea. Next base: position 20,090 of record VBCQ01000062.1, on the reverse strand, counting down.
AAGACCGACCATTGCCTGGTGAACCACATCCTCACCGAGCTGCACATCCAGTGCCTCGCGTCGCAGCTGCCGGAATACCTGACGGTGGATCTGAGCGAGCTCGCGAAGGGCCAGTCGCTGCATGTCGACGACATCAAGCTCGGCGAAGGCATCAAGATCGTCACCCACGGCAAGAAGAACCCGGTGATCGTCTCGGTGTCGGTGCAAGCCGCCGAGGAAGAAGTCGTCGAGGCACCGGTCGCAGTCGTCGCCGCGCCGCCTGCCCCGGCCAAGGGCAAGAAGGACGAGAAGCAAAACCGCAAGTGATTCGCGGTGGCACTTCACTCGAGCCCCGCTACGGCGGGGCTTTTGTTTGTCCGCTCGCGCGTTGATCGACACGGATAATCCGCGCCATGATTCGATTGCTTGTCGGCTTGGGTAACCCGGGCCCCGAATACGAGGCCACGCGGCACAACGCCGGGTTCTGGTGGCTCGACGAAGTCGCGCGGTCGTTGCGCGCGACGCTCACGCCCGAGCGCAGCTACTACGGCCTCGTCGCGCGGGTCAATCGGCCCGAAGGCCCGATCTGGCTGCTCGAGCCGATGACCTTTATGAACCTATCGGGCAAGTCGGTCGCTGCGCTGGCGCGCTTCTTCAAGATCGAGCCCGACGAGATCCTCATCGCGCACGACGAGCTCGACCTGATGCCGGGCCAAGTGAAGATCAAGCTCGGCGGCAGCCATGCCGGGCACAACGGATTGAAAGACATTCACGCGCAGCTCGGCAGCGGCGACTACTGGCGGCTGCGGCTGGGCATCGGCCACCCCGGCGTCAAGGCCGAGGTCATCAACTACGTGTTGCGCAGGCCTCCGCTCGAAGAGCGCGAGGCGATCGAGAAGTGCATTGCGCAGTCGCTCACCGCGCTCGATCTGCTGCTCGATGGCGACATGGAGCGCGCGATGATGAAGATCCACGCCAAGCCGCCGCGGCCCAAGCCGCCGAAGCCCGCAGCACCAACCGAACCCGAAGAGACCACCCCATGATTCGAGCCGCCGCGTGGATCCTGCTCGCTGTTTTGAGTTGCGCGGCCGAAGCTGCCGGGCCGGTCTATCGCTGCGGCCGCGAGTATTCGCAAACGCCTTGCCCCGACGGCAGGGTCGTCGAGGCGACCGATTCGCGCACCGCAGCGCAACGTGCCGAGGCAAGGCGAGTTGCAGCGCAGGAGCGCAAGCTGGCGGCGCAGATGGAGCGCGATCGGCGCGCTCAGGCTGCAGCACAGAAGCCGGCGCTGGCCGGCAATATCGGCGCGCGGCCCGCGCCTGCTGCATCAGCACCGGCCAAGTCGAAGAAGAAGCATGCCAAGTCCAAGCCTGCGTCGGGCGCGGACTTCACTGCAGTCGAGCCGAAGAAGAAGTAGCTCAGATTCTTAGTCTGCGACCGACGCAGGTCCCGCCGCCTGCTGAAGCCGCCGGTACTTCGCCCACAGCGACTCGTTCGATTCGACATGAGCCGGGTTGATCGGGATGCAGTTCACCGGACAGACCTGGACACACTGCGGAGCGTCGAAGTGGCCGACGCATTCGGTGCACTTGGCCGGGTCGATTTGGTAGAACTCCGGGCCCATCGAAATCGCCAGGTTCGGGCACTCGGGCTCGCACACATCGCAATTGATGCATTCATCCGTAATCATCAGTGCCATGGTGCTGCTCAGATCTTTGGCGTTCAGGGTTCGACTTGCTTGACGCGGCGCTGCAAGCGCTGGTTGACCGAGGGTGACACGAATTTCGAGACATCACCGCCCAGAGTGGCAATCTCGCGCACGAAAGTACCGGAAACGAATTGGTACTGGTCGCTCGGCGTCAGGAACAAGGTTTCGACCTCGGGCATCAGCTGCCGGTTCATTCCGGCCATCTGAAATTCGTATTCGAAGTCGCTGACAGCGCGCAGCCCGCGCACCACGACCTTGCCGCCATTCGCGACGACGAAGTCGCGCAGCAGCCCGCGGAATGCGATGACCTCGACGTTCTTGTACCTGGACGACAACTCCTTCGCGATGTCCAGACGCTCCTCGACGCTGAACATCGTGCTCTTGTGGTGCCCCGCGGCGACCGCAAGGATCAACCGCTCGAACAGCCGGCTGGCGCGGCGCATCAGGTCTTCGTGGCCGAGCGTCATCGGGTCGAAAGTGCCTGGGTAGACGGCGGTCAGTTTGGTCACGGAGGTCAAGGCGCGCTCCTGCTGCAGGTGGCGGCCGCAGTGTAGCCGGGCAGGTCAAGCGGCGTCGGCCGGCTCCTGCCGCTGCAGCAGGTGAAAGTGCACGGCGCCGGCGCGCGCATGCCGGTGAACTCGCAGGCCGATTGGCGCGACCGCTGCGTCGTCATACGCACGGTCGGCCTCGAGGTAGATGAACCCTCCGGGCACGACGACGTTGGCCGCTGCGGCCAGCGCGACATCGAAGAGCTTGGCGTCGAACGGCGGGTCGATGAACACCAGCTCGAAGCTCTGCGGATTCGCGCGCCGCAGGACTGCGAGCGCGTCGGCGGCTTCGACTCTCAATGCCGTCGCTTGCAATCGCTGCTGCGACTCGCGCAGGCTGCGGACGATGCGCGGATCGCGCTCGACCAGCACCACCTCGGCCGCGCCGCGCGACGCCGCTTCGAAGCCCAGTGCACCGCTGCCGGCGAAGGCATCGAGGCAGCGCCAGCCGCTCAAGTCCTGGCCGAGCCAGTTGAACAGCGTTTCGCGGACCCGGTCGGGCGTCGGACGCAGCCCCGGCGAATCGGCGACCGGCAGCTTGCTGCGCTTCCACTGGCCGCCGATGATTCGCACCTCGCGGGGCAGGTTCATTGGTGCCCCTCGTCCGACGAGTACGTCGGCCGGTCCCCCGAGGGAACGCAGGCCGGCTCGGGAGCGGCCCAGCGCTCGGCCTGCCGCCGCTGCGGCGCCGCAGTCATTGGCGCACGGGAATTCCGCGGCTCGCCATCAGCGACTTCGCTTCGGCCACCGTGTGCTCGCCGTAGTGGAAGATGCTTGCGGCGAGCACCGCGTCGGCGCCGCCGAGCTGGATGCCGTCGGCGAGGTGCTGCAAGTTGCCGACGCCGCCCGACGCGATGACGGGCACGTCCACCGCATCGCTGACCGCACGCGTGAGCTCGAGGTCGAAGCCGATGCGGGTGCCGTCGCGGTCCATGCTGGTAAGCAGGATCTCGCCGGCACCATGCTCGACCATCTGCTTGGCCCATTGCACCGCGTCGAGACCGGTGTTCTTGCGGCCGCCATGGGTGTAGACGTCCCAAGCCAGCGTCTGCTCGCCGCGCCGCTTCGCGTCGATCGCCACCACGATGCACTGCGCGCCGTACTTGCGCGATGCATCGCGGATGACTTGCGGGTTCGCGACCGCAGCCGAATTGAAGCTCACCTTGTCGGCACCGGCGTTCAACAGCCGCCGCACGTCGTCGACGCTGCGCACGCCGCCGCCGACGGTCAGCGGAATGAAGACCTGCGACGCCACGGCTTCGATGATGTGCAGGATCAGGTCGCGATCGTCGCTGGTCGCGGTGATGTCGAGAAAGGTCAGTTCGTCGGCGCCTTGCTCGTTGTAGCGCGCGGCGATCTCGACCGGATCGCCGGCGTCGCGCAGCTCGACGAAATTGACGCCTTTGACGACGCGGCCGCCGGTGACGTCGAGGCAGGGAATGATGCGTTTGGCGAGCATGGGGGGTTGCAGGAGGGGCAGGAGCCAACTATATCCACAGAGTCGGGTCCCGCCAGCGCGACCCCAAGGTCACGCGGGCGGTTCGTTGTGGTCGACGTGGACGCTATCAAGAAGCCGCGCGCAAACCATGCTTCAACCCGTTTCCCCTAGGAGGGATTTGTCATGAAACCCAGTGCCATGTTGGCCCTGTGCCTTCTCGGCGCCGCCGCCGCGATGCCGGCCTCGGCAATCACCACCATCTACACCGCGACGCTGTCCGGCAGCGCCGAATCACCGCCGAACGCGTCGCCCGGCACCGGCAACGCCACCGTCACGGTGGACACGACGGCGAACACGATGGAAGTGCAGGTCACGTTCGCGAACCTGACGACCCCGGACACCGCAGCGCACATCCACTGCTGCACCGCGTCGCCGGGCACCGGCACCGCCGGCGTGGCGACGGTCACGCCGACCTTCACCGGCTTCCCTGGCGGCGTCACATCGGGGACCTACGACCACACCTTCGACATGACGCTCGCGTCGAGCTACAACCCGGCATTCGTTACCGCGAACGGAGGCACGCCCGCGTCGGCCTTCGCCGCGCTGGTCGCGGGACTGAACGCCGGCGACGCCTACCTGAACATCCACACGACACAGTTCCCCGGCGGGGAAATCCGCGGCTTCCTGAACGCGGTTCCCGAGCCCGAGACCTATGCGCTGATGGGTGTGGGGCTGGGCTTGGTCGGCTGGGCCACGACGCGGCGCCGCGTGCACTGACGCGGCTGCGGGCTGACGAAGCGGCGTGCGACGATCTCGCTCAAGCGTTCGACGCGGCGAGTTCGTCCGCGCGGCGCTGCGCCTCGGCGAAGTCGAGGTCGCCGTTGTAGATCGCGCGCCCGCAGATCACGCCTTCGATGCCTTCGCTTTCGACGGCACACAGCTTCTCGACGTCGGCAAGGTTGCTAAGGCCGCCCGACGCGATGACCGGGATCGTCAGCGACTGCGCGAGCTTGACGGTCGCGTCGATGTTGATGCCGCTCAACATGCCGTCGCGCCCGATGTCGGTGTAGATGACGCCTTCGACGCCGTAGTCCTCGAACTTCTTCGCGAGGTCGACGACTTCGTGCCCGGTCAGCTTGCTCCAGCCGTCGGTCGCGACCTTGCCGTCCTTCGCGTCGAGGCCGACGATGATGTGGCCGCCGAATGCGCTGCACGCGTCCTTGAGAAAACCCGGGCTCTTCACCGCTGCGGTGCCGATGATGATGAAGCTCAACCCGTCGTCGAGGTAGCGCTCGATCGTGTCGAGGTCGCGAATCCCGCCGCCGAGCTGCACCGGGATCTCGTCGCCGACCTCGGCGAGGATCGCTTTGATCGCCGCCTCGTTGATCGGCTTGCCGGCGAATGCTCCGTTCAAGTCGACCAAGTGCAGTCGCCGTGCGCCCGCGGCGACCCAGCGCCGTGCGATCGCCGCCGGGTCATCACCGAAGTGGGTGGAGTCGTTGATGTCGCCTTGCTTGAGACGAACGCACTTGCCGTCTTTCAGATCGATCGCAGGAATGAGCAGCATGGCCAAGAGGCTGGTCGTGGGGTGGTCGAGGAAACGGAGGTGCCCGAGAAGAGGGTCAGGGTTTCCAGTGCAGGAAGTTTCGATACAGCGCGAGGCCGTGTTCAGCGCTCTTCTCGGGGTGGAACTGAGTGGCGAAAATGTTATCCCGCGCCAGCGCGCAGGTAAAGCGCTCGCCGTAGTCGGTTTCACCCACGCTGTGGCGCGCGTCCGACGGCCGGGCGTAGTAGCTGTGGACGAAGTAGAAGCTCGCGCCGTCGGGCACCCCCACCCAGATCGGATGCGGCCGGGCCTGCATCACCTGGTTCCAGCCCATTTGCGGCACCTTGTAGCGGCTGCCGTCGGGCTGAATCCTGCCTTCGAGCCGGAAGCGCCGCACCTCGCCCGCGATCAGGCCCAGTCCGTCGGTGGGCCCCTCTTCGCTGCGCGACAACAGCATCTGCATGCCGACGCACACGCCCATCAGCGGCTTGCGCGCCGCCGCGTCGAGCACGGCGTCTTGCAAGCCCGAGTCGCGCAGCTCGCGCATGCAGTCGGGCATCGCACCCTGCCCCGGCAGCACGATTCGCTCGGCCGCGTAAACCTCATCGGGCTTAGACGTGACGATGACGTCGACACCCGAGCCGCGCGCCACATGCATCACCGCCTGCGACACCGAGCGCAGATTGCCCATGCCGTAGTCGACGACGGCGACGGTGCGGCTCATCTCAAAGGATTCCCTTGGTCGACGGGATGACACCGGCCGCACGCGGATCGATCTCGAGCGCCATGCGCAGCGCGCGCGCGAACGCCTTGAAGATCGTCTCGCACTGGTGGTGCGCGTTCTCGCCGTGCAAATTGTCGATGTGCAGCGTGACGCCGGCATGATTGACGAAGCCCTGGAAGAACTCGTGGACCAGCTGAGTGTCGAGCTCGCCGACCATGCCGCTTCTGAAATCCACGCGCATCTCGAGCCCCGGCCGGCCGGAGAAGTCGATGACGACGCGCGACAGCGCCTCGTCGAGCGGCACATAAGCATGGCCGTAGCGGCGCAGGCCCTTCTTGTCGCCAACCGCCTTCGCCACCGCCTGGCCGAGGGTGATGCCCACGTCCTCGACCGTGTGGTGGCCGTCGATGTGCAAGTCGCCCTTGGCGTCGATCTCGAGGTCGATCAGCCCGTGGCGGGCGATCTGGTCGAGCATGTGATCGAAGAAGCCGATGCCCGTCGCCAGCTTGGACGCGCCGCTGCCATCGAGGTTCAGGCTGACGCGGATTTTCGTCTCGGCGGTGTCGCGCTGCACTTGCGCTTTGCGTTCGTCGCTCATCCCAGACTCTCTTTCAGCGCTTGCATCATCAGCACATTTTCTTCCGGCGTGCCGATCGTCAGGCGCACGACATTCGCCAGCAGCGGGTGCATGCCGGCGATGTTTTTCACCAGCACGCGGCGCGCTCTCATGCCTTCGAAGACACGCTGCGAGTCGGGCACGCGCACCATGATCATGTTCGCTTCGCTCGGGTAAGGCCGCACGCCGGGCAACTCGCGCAGCAGGACCTGCAGCTTGTCGCGCTCGCTGCGGATGATCGCCGCCTGGCGTGCGTACTCGTCGGCATGCTCAAGCGCGAACAGCGCCGTTTCGCAATTCAGCACGCTCACGTTGAACGGCGGGCGGATCTTGTTGACTTCGGCGATGAGCTCGCGGCGCCCGATCAAGTAGCCGATGCGGACTCCGGCCAGACCGAACTTGCTCATCGTTCGCATCAGCAGCACATGCTCGAAGCGCTTGAGCCGGCTCATTGAATCGCGCGACGCGAACGGCTGGTAGGCCTCGTCCATCACGACGAGACCCGGCGTGGCCTCGATGATCGCATCGATCGCCGCGTCGTCCCACAGGTTCGCGGTCGGGTTGTTCGGGTAGGCGATGTAGACGAGCGCCGGCTGGTGCTCGCGCACCGCGGCGAGCATCGCCGGCAGGTCGAGCTCGAAGTCCGCGGTCGTCGGCACGCCGATGAACTTGATGCCTTGCAGCTTGGCCGACATCTCGTACATCACGAAGCCCGGCAGCGGCGCAACGACCGTGCTGCCCGCCACATCGCACGCCATGCTAAGCATCGTGATCAGCTCGTCGGACCCGTTGCCGAGCATGATGTCGCAGTTGTCGGGCATGCCGGCGTGTCGCGCGAGTGCGGCACGCAGCACGTCGCCGCGCTCGGCCGGGTAGCGGTTCAGCGCGACCTGCGCGAGCCGCTCGCCGAGCGCCGTGCGCAACGCTTCGGGCAAGCGAAACGGGTTCTCCATCGTGTCCAGCTTGATCATGCCGGCCGACGGCTGCACCGCGTAGCCGTGCATCGACTGAACGTCCTGGCGGATCACGCGCTTGATTCGATCCTGCAAGCTGGCTGTCACTTCGTTTCTCCCTTCAATCGCAATTCCGCCGCCCGCGCATGTGCCTGCAGGCCTTCGCCATAGGCCAGCTCGGCGGCGATCGGCCCCAGCACCTGAGCACCTGCTTCGCTGACCTCGATGACGCTCGACCGCTTTTGAAAATCGTAGACGCCGAGCGGCGACGAGAAGCGCGCTGTGCCCGCGGTGGGCAACACATGGTTCGGCCCAGCGCAATAGTCGCCGAGGCTTTCGCTCGTGAACGCGCCAAGGAAGATCGCGCCGGCATGCTTGAGCAGCGGCTCCCAGCGATGCGGATCGCGCGAGCTCACTTCGAGATGCTCGGGCGCGATGCGATTGCTGATCGCGCACGACTCTTCCATGCTGCGCGTGACGATCAGCGCACCGCGGCCTTCGAGCGACGCGCGAATTACGTCGCGCCGCGGCATCGTGGGAAGCAATCGATCGATCTCGATCTTCACTCGCGCGATGTAGCTCGCGTCGGGGCACAGCAGAATGCTTTGCGCCATCTCGTCGTGCTCGGCCTGGCTGAACAAATCCATCGCGACCCAGTCGGGCGGCGTGCTGCCGTCGGCCAGCACGAGGATCTCGCTCGGGCCCGCGATCATGTCGATGCCGACCTTGCCGAACACGCGGCGCTTCGCGCTCGCGACATAGGCGTTGCCGGGGCCGGTGATCTTGTCGACGGGCGGAATCGTCGCGGTGCCGTAGGCGAGCGCCGCGATCGCTTGCGAGCCGCCGATCGTGAACACGCGGTCGACGCCGGCAATCGCTGCTGCAGCGAGCACGAGCGGGTTGCGCTCGCCATTCGGCGTCGGCACGACCATGATGATTTCGCCGACACCTGCGACCTTGGCCGGCAGCGCGCTCATCAGCACGCTCGACGGATAAGCGGCCTTGCCGCCCGGCACGTAAATGCCGACGCGATCGAGCGGCGTGACCTTCTGGCCGAGCAGCGTGCCGTCTTCATCGTGATAGCGCCACGAGCGGCCGCAAGCATCGAGCTGGCGCTCGTGGAAGCTGCGCACGCGGCGCGCCGCAGCGTCGAGGGCACTGCGTTGCGCTGGCGTGATCGCGTCGAGCGCGGCTTGCAGCTCGCTCTTCGAAATCTCCAGCGCCGCGACCGACGCTGCCGCGAGGCCATCGAAGCGCTGCGTGTATTCGAGCACCGCCGCATCTCCGCGCGAGCGAACGTCGCGCAAGATCGCATCGACGCGTTCCTCGATCGCGAGATCGGTCTGCGCCGACCAGTGCAGCACGCGCTGCAACTCGCGCTCGAAATCGGGCGCCGTCGTCGCGAGCTGGGCGATGTTCACTGTCATGCCGCGGCTCCGATCGCGGCCGCGAAGGCATCGATGATGCGGCGGATGGCCTCGCGCTTGAGCTTGAGCGCCGCCTGGTTGACGACCAAGCGCGCTGAGATCTGCATGATCTCTTCGACCTCGACGAGGTTGTTGGCCTTCAGCGTGCTGCCGGTCGCGACGAGGTCGACGATCGCGTCGGCCAAGCCGGTGAGCGGCGCGAGCTCCATCGAGCCGTAGAGCTTGATGAGGTCCACATGCACGCCCTTGTCGGCGAAGTGCTCGCGCGCGCAGGTCGTGAACTTGGTCGCGACGCGAATCCGCGAGCCTTGCTTGACGGCAGCGGCATAGTCGAAATCGGCGCGCGCCGCGACGCTCATCCGGCACTTCGCGATCTGCAGGTCGAGCGGCTGGTACAGGCCCGCGCCGCCATGCTCGAGCAGCGTGTCGCGACCGGTCACGCCGAGATCGGCACCGCCGTACTGCACATAAGTCGGCACGTCGCTCGCGCGAACCAGCACGACGCGAACGTCAGGATGGTTGGTGCCGATGATCAGCTTGCGCGACTTCTCGGGGTCTTCGCTGACCTCGATGCCGGCTGCTTTCAACAGCGGCACGGCCTCGTCGAAGATGCGGCCTTTGGACAGGGCGAGAGTGATCATTTGATTCGCTCGATATCCGCGCCGATGGCGCGCAGCTTGGCTTCCATCTGGTCGTAGCCGCGGTCGAGGTGGTAGATGCGGTCGATCACCGTTTCGCCGTCAGCCACGAGGCCGGCGATGACGAGGCTCGCCGACGCGCGCAGATCGGTCGCCATCACCGTCGCGCCCGACAGCTTGTCGACGCCCTGAACGATCGCCGTGTGGCCGTCGACCTCGATCTTCGCGCCCAGGCGCACGAGCTCGTTGACGTGCATGAAGCGGTTCTCGAAGATCGTCTCCGTCACGCGCGCGCTGCCCTCGGCAATGCAATCGAGCGCCATGAATTGCGCCTGCATGTCGGTCGGAAACGCCGGGTACTCGCTGGTCGTGAAGCCGACCGCGCGCGGCCGGCGGTCACTCTTCACGCGAATCCAGTCGTCGCCGGCTTCGATCGCAATGCCGGCTTCGCGCAGCTTGGCGATGACCGTCGCCAGATGATCGGCGCGCGCGTTGCGCAACAGCACCTCGCCGCCGGCCGCTGCGACCGTGCAGAGGAAGGTGCCGGCCTCGATGCGGTCGGGCACGATGCGATGCGCATCCGCGCTGGCGAGTCCATGCAACTTGTCGACGCCCTCGATGCGGATGCGGCTCGTGCCATGGCCGTCGATCTTCGCGCCCATCTTGATCAGCATCTCGGCGAGGTCGGGGATCTCCGGCTCCTGCGCCGCGTTCTCGAGCACCGTCTCGCCGTCGGCCAGCGTCGCGGCCATCAGCAGGTTCTCGGTGCCGGTCACCGTGACCATGTCGGTCGTGATGCGCGCGCCTTGGAGCCGCTGCGCCTTCGCAATGATGTAGCCATGCTCGACGGTGATGTTCGCACCCATCGCGCGCAAGCCCTTGATGTGCTGGTCGACCGGACGCGAGCCGATCGCGCAGCCGCCGGGGAGCGACACCGTCGCCTCACCGAAGCGCGCCAGCAGCGGGCCCAGCACGAGGATCGCCGCGCGCATCGTCTTCACGAGGTCGTACGGCGCTTCGGGCGAGCTGACGCTGCCGGCGTTGATCGTCACCCGGTCAGGCGTGGCCTCGTTGCGATCGGCCGATGCGCCCATGTTGCGCAGCAGCTTCATCGTCGTGCTCACGTCCTGCAGGCGCGGCACGTTGGCGAGCGTGACGGGCTCGCTCGTCAGCAGCGCGGCGCACAGCTGCGGCAGCGCCGCGTTCTTCGCGCCGGAGATCGTGACCTCGCCGGCGAGACGGCGGCCACCACGAATGAGAAGTTTGTCCATGAGCGTTGTGTGAACCCATGCCCATCACGGCCTTCGAACCCGCTGGCGCAGGCTCGCCAGCCGCAGCGAACACTGCGGCGGGTAATCAGTGGTGATGGGTGGCGACCGCAGCGGGACTCGATGCCCACTCGGCCGGGGTCAGCGTCTTCATTGACAGGGCGTGGATTTGCTCGCGCATTCTATCGCCCAAGGCCCTGTAAACCCGCTGGTGGCGCGCCACGCGGCTCGCCCCTTCGAATTCCGGCGACACGATCGTCGCGAAGAAATGGCGCCCGTCGCCGTCGACCTCGAGGTGCTCGCAACGCAGCCCGGCGGCAATGAAGTCGCGGACTTGTTGCGCTGTTGGGTCTTGCGTGGGGCCGGCCATGATGGGGCCAATTGTAGATGCCCGCCCGCTCAAGTCCGCAGCTTGTAGCCGACCGCGAGCAGCCGCAGCGCGATCGCCGAGACGACGACGAAGCTCGTCGCGACGATGCTGAAGCTCAGCCATGGCGACACGTCGCTGACGCCGAAGAAGCCGCGGCGAAAGCCGTCGATCATGTAGAAGAACGGGTTCAGGTGACTCACCGCCTGCCACAGCGGCGGCAGCGACTTCACCGAATAGAACACGCCAGACAGAAAGGTCATCGGCATGATGATGAAGTTCTGGAACGCGGCCATCTGGTCGAACTTCTCGGCCCAGAGTCCCGCGATGAGGCCGAGCGCGCCGAGCATGCCGGCGCCGAGCAATGCGAAGACGAAGATCCAGGCGGGCTCGACCGCATTGAGGGGCGCGAACCACAGCGTGACCCCCAGCACGCCGAGGCCCACCATCAGCCCACGCACCATCGATGCGCCGACATAGGCGACAAACCATGCCCAGTGCGACAGCGGCGTCACGAGCAGGAACACCAGGTTGCCGGTGATCTTGCTCTGGATCAGCGACGAGCTGCTGTTGGCGAATGCGTTCTGCAGCACGCTCATCATCACGAGGCCGGGAATCAGGAAGCTCGTGTAGCCGACGCTGTCGAAAACCTTCACGCGGTTCTCCAGCACATGGCCGAAGATCAGCAGGTACAGCACCGCCGTCAGCACCGGCGCGGCCACCGTCTGGAAGCTGACCTTCCAGAACCGCAGCACTTCCTTGTAGAGCAAGGTGCGCGTGCCCGACAGCACTATGACTGCACTCATGCGGCCTCTTTCAATGTCTCGCCCTGCATGATCTCGAGGAACACGTCCTCGAGGTCGGCGCGGCCGATCTCCAGGTCTTCGGGCTGACAACCGGCGGCGCGCAAGGTCGCGAGCACCTGCTCGACTTCGGCGGCGTCGTGCGCCTTGACCTGCACGATGCGCCCGATGACGCGCGACTGCGCGAGCAGCGAGGTCGGCAAGGCGCAGTCGAGCTTGAATCGCATCATCGTGCTCGCGGTGCCGGCGAGCAGCGCCGACGTGCGGTCGAGCGCGACGACGCGGCCCTGCTTCAGCATCGCGATCCGCCCGCACAGTGCCTCGGCTTCTTCGAGGTAGTGCGTCGTCAGCAGCACCGTGTGGCCCTGCGTGTTGAGCCGCGCGATGAACTGCCACAGCGTCTGGCGCAGCTCGACATCGACGCCCGCGGTCGGCTCGTCGAGCACGATGACCGGCGGGCGGTGCACCAGCGCTTGCGCAACGAGCACGCGGCGCTTCATGCCGCCCGACAGCTGGCGCATGTTGGCGTTGGCCTTGTCGGCGAGACCGAGATTGGCGAGCAACTCGTCGATCCACGCATCGTTGTGGCGAACGCCGAAATAGCCGCTCTGGATTCGCAGCGCCTCGCGAACGCTGAAGAACGGGTCGAATACCAGCTCTTGCGGCACGACGCCGAGGCTGCGCCGGGTGATCGCGTAGTCCGTCACGACATCGTGGCCATGCACCAGCACGCGCCCGCCGGTCGCGCGCGCGAGCCCCGCGAGGATGCTGATCAGGGTCGTCTTGCCGGCGCCGTTCGGCCCCAGCAGGCCGAAGAACTCGCCGGGCGCGATGTCGAACGACACGCGGTCGAGCGCATGAACATCGCCGCGCGCACTGTGGTAGGTCTTGCTGACGTTCTGGAATGAAATCGCGGGCATGAGCGGCGGAATTGTAGGCAGCGCCCTCGAATCGTGCTGCCGCGGTTGGACGCCACCCCACTTGGTGCTAGATTGCCCGCCAAACGAGAGACAACAAGAGACCATCGAGCCATGGCCACCTCAACGAAGAAGCCGCGCCGCACCGCGGAGCGCATTCTCGAGGTCACGCTCGACCTGTTCAATCGCTTCGGCGAGCCCAATGTCTCGACCACGCTGATCTCGGCCGAGCTCAACATCAGCCCCGGCAATCTGTACTACCACTACCCGGCGAAAGACGAGCTGATCAACAGCCTGTTCGACCGCTACGAGCGATCGCTGAACGATCTGCTGCATGCGGCCGACAACGTTCGCAACGTCGAGGACGCGTGGCTGTTCTTCCACATGCTGTTCGAGCTGATCTGGCAATACCGATTCCTCTACCGCGACTTGAACGACCTGCTGTCGAAGAACCGCCGCCTCGAAACGCATTTCCAATTCATCTTGAAGAACAAGTCGCGCGCGGTGCAAAGCGTGCTCGACGGCATGGCGCGCGGCAGCGCGATGCAAATCGACTCGCGCGAAGCCGAGCCGGTGGCCACCGCGATGGTCGTCGTGCTGACCTACTGGCTGAGCTATGAATACGTTCGCGAGCCGCGCAAGGCGCTCGAGCCCGAGAGCGCTGGCGCATCGATGATGCGCGGCGCCTTCCATGTGCTGAGCCTGCTGATGCCCTACCTCGAGCCGGCGCAGAAAGAGCATCTGCTCGGCCTGGTCGGCCGCTACGACAAACCCTGAACGGAGACACCTCATGGCCAAATGGACCGCGTTCCCCTACGACAACGCCGACTATCTCTACGACGCCGCCGCGCTGAAGAAGAAATGGGCGCGCCTGCATGCCGGCGACGCCGAGCCGCTGCCGAAGGACGACAAGGTTGCGGCCGCCTGGGCTCTGTTCCACGCCGGCGAATTCCAAAAGGCGACCGAGGCCGGGCTGAAAGCCGGCGGCGCCGGCATCACAGTCGCCAACAAGGCGCAATCGATCTACGCCAACTACTTGGAGAAAAGCGAAAAGACCAAGCTCGCGCTGTTCATGGAAGTCGCCGAGCGCGCCGAAGCGCAGGCCGCCGAGGACCCGAAGAACGCCAACGCGCATTACTTCATGGCCTATGCGCTCGGCCGCTACAGCCAGGGCATCAGCGTCGCGAAGGCGCTCGCGCAGGGGCTGGGCGGCAAGGTGAAGAGCGCGCTCGAGACCGCAATCAAGCTGCAACCGAAGCATGCCGACGCGCACATCGCGCTCGGCGCATTTCACGCCGAGGTGATCGACAAAGTCGGCTCGCTGCTCGGCCGCACGCAAGGCGCGAGCAAAGACACCGGCCTCGCGATGTACAAGACCGCGCTGAAGCTCAACCCGACATCGGCGATCGCGATGGTCGAGTACGCCAACGGCCTCGTGATGCTCGAGGGCGACAAGAAGATGAAGGAAGCGGAGAAGCTCTACGCCGATGCGGCGGCCTGCGAGGCAATGGATGCGATGGAGCGGCTCGATGTCGAGATGGCGAAGGCCGAACTCGAGGACTAGGACACTTGGCGGGCCGCGGGCCGGCTCGTGATTCATGCTGGAACCCCCTCTCGGAGGGGGCCCGGGGGAGCGGTGTGTTCAGCCGAGAGGCAGCCGTCAGGCTGCTTCGCCCCAAGGCAGCATCAACGTCACCATCAACAGCTTCTCGAACTCCGGCTCAAACCGATCGATGATTTGCTGCGGCTCGGGGCATAGCTTCTGATCGGTGATGAGGCCGAACTGAACCCCGCCGCCATACGACAAGATGCTGACGCCCACGCCGATGTCGCCCGACTGCGGCACCCAGAACATCGTTTGGCGCAAGGTCGCGCCGCAGAACTTCAGCGGCTTGGCCGGTCCCGGCACGTTGGTCATGACCGCGGTTGCCTTCTTCGCGAACATGCCGAGTAGCGCGTCCTGCACCGGCTTGATCAAGAGTCCCGCGACCGACAGCACCGCGAAGGCAAGCAGCGGCTGGTAGCTGCCCTTCAATTCATTCATTCGCTCGCGCACCGCGTAGACGCGCTCGATCGGGTTCGCGATACCGATCGGCAGCACCAGCGGCACGAGGCCGAAGCGGTTGCCGAGTTGGTAGGCCTTGTCGAGCGGGCGCAGATTCACCGGCACCATCGCGCGGATCTCCTTGCCCTGCGGGTCGTCGCCCAAGTCGCGCAGATAGCCGCCGATCGCTCCGGCGACGCACGACAGCAGCACGTCGTTGATCGAGCAGTTCAGCGCCTTGCCGATCGCCTTCACGTCGCCGAGCGCGATCGGCTCGCCCCACGCGACCTTTTTCGTGCCGACCGGCTTGCCCTTGAGCAGCGTCGGCGAGTCGTCGGGCATCATCGCCATCGCCGCCACGTCGCTCACCACCTGATAGCCGCTGCGCGCCATGTCCATCGAGCCGAACAGCGGCTGCGCAGGGTTCGCGAGCACCTCCATCGACTTGGCGACGCCACCGCCGTACATGCCGATCGCCTTGACCGTGAGATCGGTCAGCGGCTTGACGACCGCGTCGGTCAGCCAGTCGCCTTCGCTGTCGTCGGCCTTGCGGGGCTTGCGCGACGGAGGGTCCATGCCGCCGTCGGTGATCGACATCATCACCGAGATCAGCGCGATGCCATCGGCGATGCAATGGTGGACGCGCGCAATCAGCGCGCTGCCGCCTTCGTAGTGCTCGATGAAATGAAATTGCCACAGCGGACGCGTTGGATCCAGCGGCGTCGTCGCGAGCTCGCCGGCGAGTTCCTGCAGTGCCGCGCGCTCGCTCTGGCCGCGGCGCCGGCGCAGTGTGTGCTTGACGACGTGGTTCGCGAGCTCGAACGCGTCGTCGTCGACCCAGCTTGCGCCCATCGCGTCCTGCACGACCTTCTGACGAAAGCGCCCGTACTTCAGCAGCTTGTCGTTGATTCGCTCGGCGAGCGCTTCGTAGCGGATGGCCGGATCGAGCAGCCACACGCCGACGATCATCATCAGGTTCACGTCGTTGTCCATCCGCAACCAGGCGGTGTCCACGCGCGACATGCGTTCGGCGGCGGCAGGCATGGGGAGTCTCCTCTAAGGCATGTTCTCGGGCCACGATGGTGGGTAACATCCGCCCAGTCAATGGCGATTTTCACCGACAGGAGCACAACGAATGGCTGAGCTGAAGACCCAATTCGAACAAGCGGTGGCCGATTCGAAGAATCTGCCCGAGAAGCCCGACAACATGACGCTGTTGAAGCTCTACGCGCTGTACAAGCAGGCGAGCGCCGGCGACGTCGAAGGCAAGCGGCCCGGCTTCACCGACATGGTCGGCCGCGCGAAGTGGGACGCGTGGAACGAGTTCAAGGGCAAGAGCAGCGACGAGGCGATGCAGGAATACGTCGATCTGATCGAATCATTGAAATAGAGCCCCCAGTCGCTTCGCTCCTGCCCCCAAGGGGCGCCGTCCGGCTTGGGGCGGCCCGGCGCCGGACACTTACTTCTTCGCGGCCTTTTTCGCCGGCGCTTTCGGCTTGCCCTTGCTGCTCGCCGCGAGCAGCGAATCGAGGTTCTTCTCGATCTCGCTCTCGATCGTCTTGCTGAAGGCGCCGAGGAGGAAGCCGAGCTTCGCGTGAACATCGAAGTGGTCGGCCGCGACGATGAGCCGGCCGTTCACGCCAGAGCGGGTGAACTCCACCGTGTCGCCCTCCTCGCCTTCGATCACGGTGCACTCCATATCGAATTTCTCTTCGACTTTCTCGGCCCATTCCCAAGCCAGCTTGCGTGCCTTGGCAAGACCGAGCTGGTGCTCGCGATGGATGCGGATGTCGGGCATGGCTCAGTCTCCTCCTGAAGCGCCGAGGGCGGCGCGGCGCTCGGCTTTGGGCAAGTCCGCCAGGCGCTTCACTTCGGCGTAGAAGCGCTTGAAGTCGCGGCCTTCGCGCTCGAACAGAGCCTCGAACGCCGGCACCAATTCGTCATACGCCGCAAGCACGCCCAGCGACGCATTGTTGGCGCGCGCGAACCAGGCGTCATACCCTGAAAACCCGCCCCACGTGCCGGTCTTCAGTGCTTCGGAGTCGGCGCGCATCTGCGCGAACAGCGCGAGCTTGCCGGCACGCTTTTGCTCGTCGCTCGCACTGCTCTCGTACAGCGCGTCAAGCTGCTTGCGATACCGGTGCGTCAGCGCGCGGAAGTCGCGCCGCCGGCCGTCGTAGCGGGCGTACTCTTCGCGCGCTTGCGGCGAAGCTCGCTCGCTCAGCCAGCGAACGCCGCCGATGCGCTCGATCGTCGTTGCAAACGACTCGTTGAACACCGTGTCGCCCTTCGCGTATGCGACCTGGTGGCCGAGCTCGTGAAAGATCAGCCGCGCGAGCTCGCCTTCGGGGAAGTTGATGAAGGTGTTGAGCAGCGGGTCGGCGAAGAAGTCGCCAGGCAGCGCGCCGAGCGTCGAGTAGGCCGGCACGCCATAGACGCTGACTTCGAGGCCGCGCTCGGCGCGCAGCTCGTCGGCGAACGCATCGGCTTTCGCGCGGTCGAAGTAGCCGCGGTAGCTGACGCAGCCGACGACCGGAAAGCACCAGGTCTTCAGTTTCAGGCTCAGCTCGGGCGCGGCGACGACGTTCCACACCGCCGCGTTGCGCTTGAGGTCGGCGTAGCGCCGGTAGCTCGCGTTGTCGGGCAGCTTCAGCTCGCTGACGGCGTAGTCGCGAATCCGCTGCGTCAGCGCAAGTCGCTCCTTCAACGCCGGCGGCGTTTGCGCGTCGGCTTCCCATTGCGCCACCGGCTTCGCGCTGCGCAACAGGCTCAGATGACCACCGACCGAATGGGCGTAGTAGCCGAGCGTGCTGCAACCCGACGTGACGCAAACCGTGGCCGCTGCCAACGCCACCATGCCCGCGATGCCCGCGATCGCCATCAGCAGCCAGCGCCTCACAAGGGACGCACGTCCACGAGGCAGTCGTAGAACGACGGCGCGCGGCCGATGTCGGTGAGGCGCTGGTGCGTGACTTCGTTGACGTTGGTGCCGGCGGGCCCGAGCTTGCGCCACCAGACTCCGAGCCCGTTGACGACACCGGGCCGCGCACGCGAGCTCAGCTGCGCCTTGCAGCGGTACTCGCCGCGATCGTTGAAGACGCGAACCATCTGGCCGTCGACGATGCCGCGCAGTGCCGCATCGCTCGCGTGGATCTCGACGAGCGGCTCGCCTTCGATGTCGCGCAGGCTCTTCACGTTGACGAAGCTCGAGTTCAGGAAGTTGCGCGCCGGCGGCGAGATCATCGCCAGCGGATAGCGCTCGGCCAACTCGGGTGTGCTCGATGCCGACTCGTAGTTCGGCAGATGATCGGGCACGCCGAACACCGGCGAATCGATGATGCACTTGCCGCTTGGCGTCGGAAAGCGACCGTCGGCGAGCGGCGCGTCGGCCAGCGGCAGCTTGACCCAGCCGTTCGCGCGCAGCTCGTCGAACGACACGTCGCGCGCGAACGCGACTCGCGCCATGTCTTCGTCGCTGTCGCGAAAGCACGGCTCGTCGAAGCCCATGCGCGCGGCGAGCTCACGAAAGATCTGCGTGTTCGGCTTGGTCTCGCCGAGCGGCGCGATCGCCGGCTCGTTGATCATCGCGTAGGTGTGGCCGTAGCTCAGGTGCACGTCGAGGTGCTCGAGCTGCGTCGTCGCCGGCAGCACATAGTCCGCGTGATCGGCGGTGTCGGTCATGAAGTGCTCGAGCACGACGGTGAACAAGTTTTCGCGGGCAAAGCCCTGCACTACTTTCGGCGACTGCGGCGCCACCGCCACCGGGTTGCTGTTGTAGACGACGAGCGCCTCGATTTTCGGGCCGAAATCGGGCGAACCCTCGCGCAGCAGGTCGTCGCCGATCGTGCTCATGTTGATCGTGCGCGGCTTTCGGGTGCCGAGCAGGTCGGTGCGCTGCAGCGCGCTGCGATTGACCGCGAACCAGCCCGACGACGACAGCAGCAGGCCGCCGGCGCGATGCCGCCAGGCGCCGACGAGGCAGGGCAGGATCGCGATCAAGCGCACCGCGTTGCCGCCGCCGCGAACGCGCTGCATGCCGTAGTTGAGGCGGATCGCTGCCGGTCGGGTCGTGCCGTAGTCACGCGCGAGTCCTCGCACTTCGTCGGCAGTGATCCCGCAGATTTCGGCCGCGCGCTCGGGCGGCCACTGCAGCGCACGCTCGCGCAGCTTCGGCCAGCCTTCGGTGTGGCGATCGATGTAGTCGTGATCGAGCCAGTCGTTGACGATGAGCTCGTGCATCAGCCCCAACGCCAGCGCACCGTCGGTGCCCGGCCGAAGCGCGATGTGCTGGTGGCACTTGTCCGCGGTTTCGGTCTTGCGGGGGTCGATGCAGACGAGCTTCGCGCCGTCGCGCTTGGCAGCTTGCGCGAAGGTCCAGAAGTGCAGGTTCGAGGTGATCGAGTTGCTGCCCCAGATCACGATCAGCCGGCTCTCGGCGTAGTGCTCGAGGTGCATGCCGATCTTGGCGCCGTAGGTCGCAGCGAGCGCCTCGCCGCCGGCGCTCGAGCAGATCGTGCGATCGAGCAGCGACGCGCCGAGCCGGTGAAAGAAGCGCCGGTCCATGCTCTCGCCTTGCAACAGGCCCATCGTGCCGGCGTAGCTGTACGGAACAATCGCTTGCGCCGCGTTGGGGCCGCGCGCGGCGATGGCTTTCAGCCTTGCGGCGATGTCGGCGAGCGCCTCGTCCCAGCTGACGCGCTCGAAGCGGCCGCTGCCTTTCGGCCCGATCCGGCGCAGCGGGTGCAGCACGCGCTCGGCGTGGTAGCTGCGCTCGAGGTAGCGCGAGACCTTCGTGCACAGCGCGCCGTGCGTGGGAGGGTGGTTCGGGTCGCCTTGCACTTTGATCGCCCGCCCGTCTTGCACCGTGACGCGAATCGCGCAGGTGTCGGGGCAATCGTGCGGACAGGCGGCGCGCACGGTCGAAGTCGAGCTCATGCGCGAACTATTGCACAGACCGAATCCGCACACGGCATTGCGAGTTTGTGCCGCAATGGAATAAATGAGCTGGCAGCGTTTATGCTCCGCCGTCAAGGTTTGACCCCGGTCCGTCCGCGCCACTGTTGGAGACACCCCGATGAAACGTCGCGACGCGATTCTGCAATTCACCGCCGCCA
>VBCQ01000337.1 GCA_005882155.1 Betaproteobacteria bacterium | reverse complement strand
GTGGTGGCGCAGCTCGACGCGGACTTCACCACCTTCGGGCGTGTGGCGAATCGCGTTGTCGAGCAGGTTGGTCAGCACGCGCTCGATCATCCCGAGATCGGCCGTCACCAGCGGCAGATCGCTCGCGAAGTCGGCCGTCAGCGTGAGGCTGCGCGCTTCGGCGGCGAGCTCGAATTTCTGGAACACGTCGTGCGTCAGCTCGGCGAGCGAGAAGCGTTCCTTCTCCGGCTTGACCGCGCCGTATTCGAGCCGCGCGAGCTCGAACAGCTCCTGTGCCAAGCGGCCGACCTTGCGGCTCTGGCCGAGCGCGGTGTCGAGATAGCGGCGCCGCTCTTCGGCACTCAGGCGATCGGCTTTCAGCTGCAGCGTCTCGAGGTAGCCGTGCAGCGACGTGAGCGGCGTGCGCAGATCGTGCGAGATGTTGGCCACCAGCTCGCGCCGCTGCTGGTCCTGCCGCACCAGCTCGCGCCACTGGCTCGCGATGCGCGCCGCCATCTGCGCGAAGGCCTGCTGCAACAGCGCGATCTCGTCGCGGCCAGGCGACACGCTCGCAACGGCCGGCGCGTGCGCTAGGCTCTCGAAGCCCTGCGCCTCGAGCCGGCGCACCTCGGCGGTCAACGCGCGCAGCCGGCGCGTGATCAGGCCGAAGGCCGCGAGCCCGGCGACGAGCCCGAGCAGCGCGACCCAGCCCATCGCCCACAGGCTGGTGCGCAACACCGTGCTCGCCTGCACGTCGGCGGCCATCGCGTCGTGTGCCTCGCCGAGCAGCACCACGTAGACATAGCCGACATCGCGGCCGTCGAGCTGCAGCGGCGCGGCGCTGAAGACCTTGCGCGCGCTGTCGCTGCGCGGGTCATCGCCGACGATCGGCAATGCGGCACCGGCAAGGAAACTGCTGATCGGCGCAATGTCGACGCGCTCGCGCTTCAGGTGGCCGCTCGGCGCGAGGTGCGCCTGGATGCGTCCGTCGGTCGCGAGCACATAGACCTCGACGCTCGGGTTCACCGTCATCAGCATCGCCATCAACTCGTCGAGCGCGCTGCGCTTCGGCCCACCGATGTCGACGAGCGTCACGTGGCTCGCGATGTTGGCCGCGAGCCCGCGCGACAGTCGCTGCACCACCTCCTGCTCGTGCGCCTCGCTGGCGCGAATCTGCAGCCAGGCCGACATGCCGCCGCTGGCGAGCAGCAGCAGCGCGAAGACGAGCGACAGCCGCTGCCACAAGGTCAGCCTCATGTCGAATCTCCCGGCGCGGCGAAGCGATAGCCGACGCCCCAGACGGTGAGAATGCGGCGAGGCTCGGCCGGGTCGACCTCGACCTTGGCGCGCAGCCGGTTGATGTGCGTGTTCACCGTGTGCTCGTAGCCGTCGTGGCGGTAACCCCAGACCTGATTCAGCAGGTCGATGCGCGAGAACACCTTGCCCGGATGGCGCATAAAGAAGTACAGCAGGTCGAATTCGCGCGGCGTCAGCACGATGCTCTGGCCATCGATGCTGGCTTCGCGCTGCATCGCGTCGAGCCGCACGCCGGCGGCGCTGAGAACCGCGCCATCGTCGCGTGCGACAGCGCGTGCCATCGCGTCGACGCGGCGCAGCAGTGCGCGCACCCGCGCCACCAGCTCGAGCACCGAGAACGGCTTGGCGAGGTAGTCGTCGGCGCCGAGCTCGAGCCCGAGGATGCGGTGGACCTCGCTCGATCGCGCGCTGGTGATGATGATCGGCGTGTAGCGCGTCATCGCGCGGGCACGCCGGCAGATTTCGAGGCCGTCGACACCGGGCAGCATCAGGTCGAGGATCAGCGCGTCCCAGCCGCCCTCCTCGAGCAGCGCGGCGCCGCGCGAGCCGTCGGCCGCGTGCTCGACCGCATAGCCTTCGTCGTGCAGATGCAGGCGCAGGATCTCGGCGATGTGGGCGTCGTCTTCGACCAGCAGCACGCGTTTGCGCGAGTCCATCGTGATGCCTTCTGAGCAATGCGGCGATTGTGCCGAACACCGCCCGCCACAGTGATCACATTTCTTTGAACATTGCGTGAGGACATGGTGATCGGCGCGCTTCAACACTGCGGCTCCTCAACCCCATTTCGTCAGGAGCAACCGCATGCACACCTCTTCACGCCGCCATGCCCTTCGCTTGTTCGTTCTCGGTCTCGCCGTCGCTGGTTTCGGTCTGCCCGCCATCGCGCGAGCCGATGACGACGGCCAGCTCGTCTTCACCAGCAGCAACGCAAGCGCCGGCAATGCGCTGATGGTCTATGCGACAGCCAGCGACGGCAGCCTCACGCTGCGCAACCAGCTCGCGACCGGCGGCCTCGGCAGCGGCGCAGGCCTCGGCTCGCAAGGCGCCGTCACGCTGAGCGGCGACGGTCGATACCTCTTCGTCGTCAACGCACAGAGCAACACCGTCTCGACCTTCATGATCCGCCGCGGTGAGCTGCGCCGCACGTCGGTCGTTGACAGCGGCGGCCTGCATCCGATCAGCGTCACCGAGCACGACGGACTCGTCTACGTGCTCAACGACCAGGGCGCCGGCAACGTCGCCGGTTTTCGCAATGCGCGTGGCGAGTTGCAGGCGATTGCCGGCAGCGCGCGTGGCCTCTCCGCAGCGGGCGGCACGGCGCCGGCACAAGTGGGCTTCGGCAGCGACGGCGATGTGCTGGTCGTCACCGAGAAGGCGACCAACCGGCTGACGAGCTACCCGGTGCTCGCTGATGGCCGGCTCGGCGCGCCGGTCGTCAGCGCATCGGCGGGCGCAACGCCGTTCGGCTTCGCGTTCGACAACCAAAATCACCTGCTCGTCTCCGAGGCCTTCGGCGGCGCTGTCGGCGCGAGTGCCGTCTCGTCGTACCGCTTTACCGACGCAGCGCCAGCCACGCCGATCCTCGTCAGCGCGTCGGTGCCGACGACGCAGACCGCCGCTTGCTGGGTCGTCACGACGCCGAACGGCAAGTTCGCCTACGCGACCAACACCGGCAGCAGCTCGGTCAGCAGCTACCGCGTCGCGCGCAGCGGGCAGATCGAGCTCGCCGCAGCGATTGCCGGCAACACCGGTGCGGGTTCCTCACCGATCGACGCCGCCGTGTCGCGCGATGGTCATCGGCTGTTCGTGCTCAACGCCGGCAGCGCAACGATCTCAGCATTCGGCATCGCGATGGACGGCAGCCTGAGCGCCGGTGGCGGTGCGGCCGGCCTGCCAGGCAGCGCTGTCGGCCTGGCAGCCAACTGAGCGTTTCCGCCTGGGTTCGACGAGCACGCACACGGGGCTGTCTTTCAGGAGCACACTTTGCGCCATGCGGACG
>VBCQ01000021.1 GCA_005882155.1 Betaproteobacteria bacterium | reverse complement strand
GTACCCATCGCAGCGCACGTCGCGCCAGCTCGAGACGACCACCGCGCTGGCGCTCGCGCTGCAGGCCGCGGGCTACGACGGCGTCACGCTGAAGAGCCGCTCGTCGTTCACCGATGCGCGGGGCTTCCTGGCGCAAGGGTGGACGCCGCGCCTCGGCTATTCGTATGTCGTGCCGATTGGCGACCTCGGCGCCGCTTGGGGCCGCGTCGAGCAGAACCTGCGTCGCCTCGTGAATCGCTGCGCCAACGAGGGCATGGTGGCCGGCGAGGACGATGATTTCGACAGCTTCTTCCGCCTGCACGCGGCCACCACCGAGCGCAAGGGGCTCCCGCTGTACCTGCCCGAGCCTGCGTTCCGCCGTTTCTTCGCCCGGCTGCATGCGGCGGGGCTGTGCAAGCTGTACCACGCGCGGCGCAGCGATGGCCGGTCGATCGCCGCCCAGCTGGTGCTCCTCGGTCGGTTCCCGGTCAGCCATTCCGTGTGCGCCGCCACCGATCCGGCGTTCATGGCGGGCGGCGTCACGCCGTTCCTGCGCTGGAGGGTCTTCGAGGCGCTGTCGGCGCTCGGCTATGCCGCGAACGACCTCACGGACGCGGCGCTCAACCCGGTGACCCACTTCAAGAGCCAGCTGGGCGGCGACCTCGCGCTGTGCCTGGTCCTGGACAAGCAGCCTTCCGCCGCGCCGCTGCACCGGCGAATGCTGCGCCGGCTGCGCGAGGTGGTCGCCGGCGCGAGGCCTCCCGCAGCGTGAACAGGCCTTAGTCGGCCCACATGCCCCGGCGGTCGCCCGGCTCGGCCGCTGCCCGGGAGCGCGCTCCCCGCGGTGCGACGGTCGTTGCGCTACCGGCGGGGCACGCACCCGTCTGGAGATAGCCGGCTGCAGCGGCGGTGAGCCGCTCGGCGGGGTCGCCGAGCTGGCCGCTGAAGTCGTCGGCCACGGCACACGTGGGCGCGATGCCGCTGTAGTAGCGCCCTTGCCCGAGCGCGTTCACCGACTCGAAGTTCACCGCGCTGAAGGTGTTGCCGCACGACGCCGTGGGGTTGAAGCCGAACGGCTTGCCGCACGTGGTGCCGCCCACGGTGATCACCTCGGCGAACGGCTTCAGGCCATTGACGACGAGCCAGGTGCGTGCGCCGGTGAGCACCACGACCCGCGGGTACGCCGGCCCCGGCGCGGACGACAGCGTGAAGCGGCTGATGGCGCCCGCGTGCTTCGCGTTGTAGCGCAGCTCCGCGAACACCTGGCCCGCCTGCGCGGCGCCGCTCACCAGCGAGGCCAGCGCGGCCGACGTGGACACGCGGCCGCCGCCGTTGTAGCGCAGGTCGATGATGAGCTCGGTGGCGCCGGCGGCGCGGAACTGCCGGAAGGCGTCGGCGAGCGGCGCCTCGGCCTGCGTGATGAAGTCCTTCAGCACCAGATAGCCGGCCTTGGCGCCGTTCGGCATGTCGAGCACTTTCGCCACCGACACCGGCTGCAGGTCGTAGGTGACCGCTTGCAGGCGGACGCTGGTCGTGACGGCGCCGCCGCCGAGCTCGACCTGCAGCACGTCGCCTTCGTGCGCCGGGCTCAAAACCGAGAAATCGTCGTGGGCGACGATGTCGTCGGCAGGGCGCCCATTGAGGGCGACGATCGTGTCGCCGCGGCGGATGCCGGCCGCCGCGGCCGGCGACAACGGCTCCACGTAGCGCACCTTGAGCGGCAGCGTGAGCTCGATGCCGTTGACGAAGAGGCCGTAGCCGAGCGTCTTGCCCTCGCCGAAGAACTGCGTGTAGGCGGCCGTGCTCTCGATGTAGCTCCAGCGGTCGCGCGGCACGACGGCGTCGCCCGGATAGCGCCACGCTTCGAAGTACGCCTGCACGCTGTCGTAGCCCGCGGGCTCCGGGATGGCCGACGCATCGCTCCAGAGATACCAGTCGTCCATGTAGCCGCGCAGCCAGTCGTTCTGGGTGGCGACGTCGCAGGCCGCGGCCGGCGACACGGCAGCCGCGGTGTCGTTGGCACCGCCGCCGCATGCCGCCAGGCCGAGCAGCAGCGCGAGGGGAACTCGCCAAATCCTTCGAACCCGCCGCCATCGAGGCCCGCTGGGCGCCTCAGTGGGAAAAGAGCGGCGTCTTCGAGCCCACGCTCGACGAGAGCCGGCCGTCGTTCGCGATCCAGCTGCCGCCCCCGAACGTGACCGGCACCCTGCACATGGGCCACGCGTTCAACCAGACGATCATGGATTCGCTGACGCGCTATCACCGCATGCGCGGCTTCAACACGCTGTGGCTGCCCGGCACCGACCATGCCGGCATCGCGACGCAGATTGTCGTCGAGCGCCAGCTGCAGGAGCAGGGCACATCGCGCCACGAGCTCGGCCGCGAGAAATTCGCCGCGAAAGTGTGGGAATGGAAGGACGTGAGCGGCGCCACGATCACGAACCAGATGCGCCGGCTCGGCGCGAGCGTGAGCTGGGGCCATGAGTACTTCACCATGGACGACGACCTGTCCAAGGTCGTCACCGACACCTTCGTGCGCCTCCACGAGGAAGGCCTCATCTATCGCGGCAAGCGCATGGTCAGCTGGGACCCGGTGCTCAAGTCCGCGGTGTCCGACCTCGAGGTGGTGAGCGAGGAGGAAGACGGCTTCCTCTGGCACATCCGCTATCCGCTCGCCGACGGCTCGGGCGAGGTGATCGTGGCCACCACGCGGCCCGAGACGATGCTCGGCGACACCGCGGTGATGGTGCATCCCGACGACGAGCGCTACGCGGCGCTGATCGGCAAGCAGGTCACGCTGCCGCTGTGCAACCGCACGATTCCCGTCATCGCCGACGAGTACGTCGACCGCGAGTTCGGCACCGGCGTCGTCAAGGTCACGCCGGCGCACGACACCAACGACTACGCAGTCGGCCAGCGCCACGGCTTGCCGATGATCGGTGTGCTGACGCTCGACGCGAAGATCAACGACAACGCGCCGGCGGCCTACCGCGGGATGGACCGCTTCGTTGCGCGCAAGCGCATCGTCGGCGACCTCGAAGACCTGGGGCTGCTCGCCGAAGTGAAAAGGCACAAGCTCGTCGTGCCGCGCTGCGAGCGCACCGGCCAAATCATCGAGCCGATGCTGACCGATCAGTGGTTCGTCGCGATGAGCCAGCCTGGCCGCGACGGCCGGTTCCCGAGCAGTGGGTCAACACGTACAACCAGAGGATGAACAACATCCAGGACTGGTGCATTTCGCGCCAGCTGTGGTGGGGGCACCAGATCCCCGCGTGGTACGACGAAGAAGGCAATGTCTTCGTCGGTCACGATGAGCATGAGGCGGCGCAGCGCTGGCAGCTCGCGCTCGACAACCGCATCGCCGCGGCACGCGTCGCCAACGACGCGATGCAGCTTCGCATGCTCGAGAATCGCCGCGCGGCGGGGCCGCAATTGAAGCGCGACGAGGATGTGCTCGACACCTGGTACTCGTCGGCGATGGTGCCGTTCTCGACGCTCGGCTGGCCCGAAGAGACGCCCGAGCTCGGCCTGTTCCTGCCGTCGACAGTGCTCGTCACCGGCTTCGACATCATCTTCTTCTGGGTCGCCCGGATGATCATGATGACGACACACTTCACCGGCCGCGTCCCGTTCCGCGATGTCTACATCCATGGCCTGGTGCGCGACTCGCATGGCCAGAAGATGAGCAAGAGCGAAGGCAATGTGCTCGATCCGGTCGACCTGATCGACGGCATTGCACTCGCACCGTTGCTGGACAAGCGCAGCAGCGGGCTGCGTCGTCCCGAGACGGCTCCGAAGGTGCGCGAGGCGACGAAGAAGGAGTTCCCCGACGGCATCCCCGGCTTCGGCGCCGACGCACTGCGCTTCACGATGGCGAGCTACGCCACGCTGGGCCGCAACATCAACTTCGATGTGAAGCGCTGCGAGGGCTATCGCAACTTCTGCAACAAGCTCTGGAACGCGACCAAGTTCGTACTGATGAATTGCGAAGGTCAGGACTGCGGACTGAAGGAGCACAGCAAGGAAGAATGCGCGCCCGGCGGGCCGTTCCACGGCTACATGAGCTTCTCGCCGGCCGACCGCTGGATCACCGGCGAGCTGCAGCGCGTCGAAGCGGCGGTCGAGAAAGGCTTCGCCGAGTACCGCCTCGACAACGTGGCGAATGCAATCTACCAGTTCGTCTGGGATGAATACTGCGACTGGTACATCGAGATCGCGAAAGCACAGATCCAAAGCGGCGACGAATCGCAGCAGCGCGCAACGCGCCGCACGCTGATCCGCACGCTCGAGACCGTGCTACGCCTGCTGCACCCGATCACGCCGTTCATCACCGCCGAGCTGTGGGAACGCGTGGCGCCTGTCGCCGGCCGCAAGGCGAGCGGCGGCGCGCACGGCATCGTCGTCGCGCCGTATCCGCAGGCCCAGCTCGAGAAGATCGATGGGCAGGCCGATGCGTGGGTCGCGAAGCTGAAGGCCGTGGTCGGCGCGTGCCGCAATCTGCGCAGCGAGATGAACTTGTCGCCCGCCGAGCGCGTGCCCTTGTTGACGATCGGCGATGAAGCGTTCTTCGACGTGGCCGCGCCGCTCGTGAAGGCGCTCGCCAAGCTGTCGAACGTTCAGCACTTCGGCGACGACGCTGCGTTCGCGCAGGCCACACGTAACACGCCGGTCGCAGTGGTCGGGGATGCGCGCCTCGCGCTGCATGTCGAGATCGATGTCGCGGCCGAGATCGAGCGCCTCGGCAAGGAGATCAAGCGACTCGACGGCGAGATCGCGAAGGCCGAGGCGAAGCTCGCCAACGAAAGCTTTGTCGCGCGTGCGCCGGCTGCGGTCGTCGAACAGGAGAAGCAGCGCGTCGCTGAATTCAGGTCGACACGGGACCGACTTCGAGATCAAGCACAAGGTCTGGCGACGTCGGCTTGAATTCGCGCTGCGCTGCCGGCGTGAGGCTCAGCAGCTCGTCGATGCGCTTGACCACGGCCCAGGCGCTGCGCAGCCGCGACTCGCGCGTGGTACTCGCCACGCGCGGCGTAATCTGCAAGGTGTCCATGCCCGCCAGCGGCCGGCCCGCGTCGAGCGCGCCGGGCTCGAGACTGTCGAGCCACGCCGCGGCGATCTGGCCGCTCGCCAGCGCATCGGCCAGCGCGTGCTCGTCGAACAGACCCGAATGCGCGATGCTGACGATGACCTGATTGGCTTTGCAAAAAGGCAGGAAGCGCTCGCCGAGCAGGCCGTGATAGCGGCTGAAATAACTCAGCAGCACGCACACCGCGTCGGACTCTTCGAGCAGCTCGCGCAGGCCGCGCGGCTTGACGTTCCAGCGTTCCCACACGCCGTCGCTCGCATGCACCGACGGGTCGTAGCCGATGACCCTGGAGCCGAAGCCGCCGAGCAATTGCGCCATCGAGCGCGCGGCCGGCGCCATGCCGACCAGGCCGACGGTGGCCGAGCCGAGCTCGCGGCCGACCAGCATGCCGTCGGAGCCGACCACCGGCACGCGGCGCAGCAGCGCGAGCAGCGCGCCGATCATGAATTCGGCTTCGGCCTGCGCGGTCGCGGTCAGGCTGCGCACCACTTCGACGCCGGCGCGTGCGCAGGCGTCGAGTTCGATGTTCTCGGCACCCGCGCTGACTCGCCCGACAGCGCGCAACACCGGCGCATAGTGCAAGGCTTGCGAATCGATCGCGACCGACGGTGGAACGATCAGCGAGCGCACGTTGTACAGCGCTTGGCGAAACGCACGCGGCTCACGCGCCAGCTCGGGTGCGTAGCGCACCGAATGGCGCTCTTCGAGCCACTGCATGACCTCGGATTCGAGGGGTTCGACGATCAGTAGATCCATGCGCTTAGGGACGCCTTGTGGGCGGATTCCTGAGGGGCTTCATGCCAGAATCGGCTGGCTCGCATCCGAGTTTCAGAGATTGTAAGGAAATGCTGGTCAACAAAGCGATCTTTCCCGTGGCCGGTCTGGGCACCCGCTTCCTCCCCGCCACCAAGGCGCAGCCGAAGGAAATGATGCCGGTGGTCGACAAGCCGCTGATTCAGTATGCCGTTGAGGAAGCCTATGCCGCCGGTGTGCGCGAAATGATTTTCGTCACCGGCCGCCACAAGCGGCCCATCGAAGACCACTTTGACATGACTTTCGAGCTCGAGGTAGCCCTCGAACAGGCGGGTAAGCAGGAATTGCTCGACGTGGTACGCAGCGTCAAGCCTGACGACATGGAGTGCATCTACGTGCGCCAAGCGCAAGCGCTCGGACTCGGCCACGCGGTGCTGTGCGCGCAGCGACTGGTCGGCAACAACCCGTTTGCGGTGCTGCTCGCCGACGACTTGATGGTCGGCACGCCGCCGGTGCTCAAGCAGATGGTCGATCAGTTCAAGGAATGGCGTGCCTCGATTCTCGCAGTGCAGGAAGTGCCAGCCGAACAGACGAAGCGCTACGGCATCGTCGCCGGCACGGCCGTCAACGACCGCATGATCGACGTGACCAGCATCGTCGAGAAGCCGGCGTCCGACGTGGCCCCATCGCGCTTGGGCGTGGCGGGCCGCTACATCCTCACCCCCGGCGTGTTCCACGAAATTGCTGCGCAACCGCGCGGCGTCGGCGGCGAGATCCAGCTGACCGACGGCATCTCTGGCCTGCTGCGCCGCGAAAAGGTGTTTGCCTTCCGCTATGAGGGCAAGCGCTACGACTGCGGCAGCAAGGAAGGCTTCCTGCAAGCCAACGTCGAGTTGGCGCTCGCGCACCCCGAATTGGGCAGCGGCTTTCGCGAGTTCCTGCGCGGGCTCGAGGTCTGACCCCCCGACTCGGGGGTAACCCCGACGGCTCGTATTCGGGCATGCCCCGAGGACACGGCTCGGGCGGACCGATACGCTGTGCGTTCGTTAACAGGTTCACACGTGCTGCGCTCCACAAGGGCTGCGCACTAACCAAAGGACTTCCCATGACGCACACCCTCGTCTCAACTTCGCTCATCCGCATCAAACCGCTAGCACTCGCTCTGGCGCTCGCCGGCTCACTGTCGCTGCCGCTCAGCATCGCGCAAGCCGGCCAGAACAGCGATAGCGCCACGTCGAACCGCGCGACCCAAGACTCCAGCTCCGCAATCGTGCAGCTCAACGGCGATCCGCTCGCGACCTACGTCAAGACCAAGCCGGCGAAGGGCAAGAAGATCGATTTCGGCAACACCGACACCAAGGCCTATCGCGCCCAGTTGTCGGCGCTGCGCAATGACTACAAGGCCTGGCTGCGCGCCAACGTGCCGGGGGCCAAGGTCACAGGCGAATTCGACATCTCGCTGAATGCGGTCGCGGTGCAGCTCAACGGCGCGTCGCTGTGGCAGGTGTCGGCCACGCCGATGGTGAAGACGGCGCAATACCAAGGCTTGTACTACCCGAACGCTACCGACCCCGACGTCGCACTGATCAGCGCACCCGCGGCATGGGCACAGGGCGGCGGCGTGGCCAGCGCCGGCGCCGACATCAAGGTCGCAATCGTCGACACCGGCATCGATGTCACGCATCCGTGCTTCAGCGATGCCGGTTATCCGGCGCAGAACCAACTCGGCAACCACAGCTTCACCAACAACAAGGT
>VBCQ01000336.1 GCA_005882155.1 Betaproteobacteria bacterium | reverse complement strand
ACCGCGATGCCGCGCCGGCGAACGAACCACAGCGAGGTGTCGGCCACCAGCGGCGCGAAGGTCGCCGAGCTGCCGAGCGCACCGAGCAGCACGCCATGCGCGAGCGCGAAGCCGCTGAGGCTGCCCGACATTCCGGCGGCGATGAAGCCGGCACCGAGACCGGCCGAGCCGATCAGCACGACCCGCATCACGCCGAAGCGGTCGGCGAGTTTGCCCATCGCGATGCCGCCGAGCCCGAAGCCGACCATCATCAGCGTGTACGGGAGCGATGCATCGGCGCGCACCACGCCGAACTCGGCTTGCACGGCGGGCAGCACGACGGCGACGATGTACATCGCGCCGCTGCCAATCGTCATCAGCGCCAGCGTGACGGCGAGGCGGGTCCAGGCGTAGCGCGAATCGGCATCGTGTTGCAGTGGCATCGAGGCATTGTCGCGCGCGCTGCGAAGGCGGATCTGCGTGCGGTCATTCGACCTTGCCGATCTTCTGCACCGCCTTGGTCATCAGCGCCGCGTCGGCGTCCCAATAGGTTTGGAACTCGGGCGCATCGAGATAGGCGAGCGGGCTGCCGGCGGTGGCGATGACTTGCTGCACCATCGGATCCGACCCGGCCTTGCGGGCGGCGGCGCGAAGCCGCTGAACGATCGTCTCGGGTGTGCCGCTCGGCACGAACAGGGCAGACCACTGCGCAAAGCGAACCGGATAGCCGGCCTGCGTGAGGCTGACGACATCGGGCAGAGCGGCGAGCGGCTGATCGCCCCAATGCGCGAGCGCGCGCAGCTTGCCCGCCCTGATGTGCTGCACGACGGTCGCCGGGCCGCTCGCGATCGCGTCGACCTGACCGCCGAGCAGCGCGGTGACGGCAGGCCCGGCACCGGTGAACGGGATGTGCGTCATGCGGAAGTCGGCGGCAGCCTTCAGCATTTCCATCGGCACGTGCATCGTTCCGTAGTTGCCCGAGCTGCCGTAGTTGTAGACGCCCGGCTTGCGCTGCGCATCGGCGATGAACTCGGCGAGCGTTTTCCACGGCGCGTCGGCGCGCACGACGAGCACCGTCGGGTCGGCGGTGAAGCGCGCAATGGGCTTGAACTGATTCAGCGTATACGCCGGCTTGCGCCCGAGAAGCTTGTCGGCCTCAGGCAGGATCGAGATCGACGACAAGGCGAGCAGCAGCGTGTAGCCGTCGGCAGGCGCGCGCGATGCATAGCCGATGCCGAGCGCGCCGCCGGCGCCCGGCTTGCTCTCGACAATGACTGGCTGCTTCAGCTCGCGCGACAGCGCTTCGGCCACCGGCCGTGCCACCGTGTCGGCGACACCGCCGGGCGGGAACGGCACGATCATCGTGATCGGCTTGTCGGGGTAGGGCGCTTGCGCAATTGCAGAAGTCGATATCGCCAATGCCGCGATCACGACAGTGCCGAGTGCGCCAATCGATCGCAGAGCCTGTTGATTCATGTCGACCACGTGCTGCGTAGAGCGAAGACTAGGATATCAACGTGAAAGTCGGACGATGGAGAAGACCATGCGCTTGACTTACGTGCTTCAAGCTCTCGGTGTCGCGATCGCGCTGCACGGCGCAGCTCAGGCGCAAGAGTACCCATCGCGCCCGGTGAAGATCATCGTGCCGTTCGCGCCCGGCGGGTCCGCCGACGTCTACGCGCGGTTCATCGGCCAGCGCCTGCAAGATGCGCTCGGCCAGAGCTTCGTGGTCGACAACCGGCCGGGTGCCGGATCGATCATCGGCAGCGATGCGGTCGCCAAGAGCGCGCCCGACGGCTACACGCTGCTGTTGATGTCGAACACGCACACCGTCAACGAATCGCTGATCCCGAACAAGCCGTTCCAGCTGATGCGCGACTTCGCGCCGATCGCGCCGATCAACTCGGCCGACCTCGTGCTCGTCGCGAAAGCCGCGCTGCCGGCCAACAACATCGGCGAGCTGATCCGCCTCGCGAAAGCCAAGCCCGGTGAGCTCACGTACGCGTCGTCGGGCCCCGGGACGCCGTATCACATGGCGGGCGAGTTGTTCAAGGCGATGGCCGGCGTTTCGATCCTGCACATACCCTACAAAGGCAGCTCGGGCGCGCGCACCGATGTGCTCGGCGGACAGGTCGACTTGATGTTCGATGCGATTGCAACGATGTCCGAGCATGTTCGCTCGGGCAAGGTCAAGGCCCTGGCGACCACCGGCAAGTCGCGCTCCGCCGTGATGCCCGACGTGCCGACCGTCGCCGAGTCGGGCGTTGCCGGCTACGAAGCGACGATCTGGCTCGGGCTGCTCGCGCCCAAGGGCACGCCGGCCGCGATCGTCAACCGGTTGAACGCCGAGGTGAGCAAGATCGCGTCGAACCCCGAAGTGCGCAAGGCATGGGAGGCGCAGGGCGCGACGCCGATGGTCATGGGCGTCGACGAGTTCACGCGCTATCTCACCGACGACATCGTCAAGTGGGCGCGCATCGTCAAGATCTCGGGCGCCAAGGCCGAGCAATGAGCACGTCATTGAAGCTGCTCTGCGCCGGCGCGGCGCAGGGCGTGGTGAACGCGCTGCAGCAGCGCTTCGCCGACGAGAGCGGCGCGCGCATCGAAGGCCGCTTCGGTGCCGTCGGCGCGATGCGCGAGGCACTGCTGGCGGGTGAGGCCTGCGACGTGATGATCGTCACCGACGCGATGGTCAGCGCGCTCGTCGCTGCCGGCGAGTTGCGCGGCGACACTCGCGCGGCGCTCGGCCGCGTGCGCACCGGTGTGGCCGCGCGTGCGGAAGACCCGCGGCCCGACATCGGCAGCGTCGACGCGCTGCGCTCGAGCTTGCTCGCTGCGAGCGCGCTGTATTTCCCCGACCCGCAGCGCGCGACCGCCGGCATTCATTTCGACGCGGTGCTGCGCAAGCTCGGCATTCACGCTGCAGTGGCGGCGCGCTGTCTAAGCTTTCCGAATGGAGCGACGGCAATGCGCGAGCTTGCGGCCAGCGCACCGGCCGCGCTCGGATGCACGCAGATCACCGAGATCAAATCCACTGGCGGCGTCAGCCTTCTCGGTCCTTTGCCGGACGAGCTCGAACTGTCGACCGTCTACACCGCAGCGGTGGTGGTGCGCAGCGCACAACCCGAGCTGGCGAGGCGCTTCATCGCGCTCGTCGCCGGCCCGCAGTCGCATTCGCTGCGCGCGGCGGGCGGCTTCGAGTTCGATGGAATCGGTGGCGACGGTGTGCCTGAACAGCGCCGTGTTTATCGACCCCAGCCGCCGTACCCGTAGCGGTCGTAACGCCGCTCGCGGCGATCCGGAATGCCGTTGCCGTTCTGGTCCCAGCGCGGGTTGTAGACCGAGTCGAAGCGATTCGGAATGCCGTCGCCGTCGATGTCCCAGCGGGTCGGCTCGCGATCCTCGCCGCGGTGATCGCGATAGCGATCGTGGTACCAATAGTCCGGCGCCGGCTGCACGACCACCGGGGCCGGCTGGTTGTAGAAATAGTTTCCTTGCACCGGCGTGCCGATCGTCACCGACCATTGCACGTCGTCTCTGCCGTGCGCTTGCGCGACGCCCGCGACCAAGCCGCCGGCCAGTGCCAATGCGCCGATCAACAATTGCTTCTTGCCCATGGATCCAACTCCTTTACTGCTGGCTACCGCGAATTTGCGGCGCTGTGCAAGCAACGGTCAGGATCCGCCGGCGGTTCACCG
>VBCQ01000335.1 GCA_005882155.1 Betaproteobacteria bacterium | reverse complement strand
GCGCGACGCGAAGCCGGCGTCGCACGGGACGATGACGCCGGCATCGATCAGCAGCCCGCCGTTGCGGTACTCGGGCAGGCCGGTCAGCTCGTCGAGGCCGGTCACGCGGGCGCCGCTCCATTCGAACGGCTCGACCAGCGAATAGGTGAGCCATTGCGACAGCTTGTGGAACGGCACCAGGCCGGCGCTGTCGCCGCTGCCGCCGGCTTGCGGGTGCGGCCACACGTCACCGACCGGAACCTCATGCAGCATGTGGCCGACCGGCCAGATGCCGCTGAACGCGTCGAGCAGCGCTTCGAGGATGCGCGTGGCGCTGACATGCTGATGGCGCTGCGTCGATGCGGCGGGCCGGTGGTGGCGCAGCCGCGGCGCGTGCGGGTGATGCGTCAGCACGTCGAACAAATGGCCGGGTTGGCCGGCCGACGTGAAGAACTGCGGCTGCGCGCGCAGCGCGAGCCCGAGCCGGCGCAGCAGCGCAGCGCGGCCATCGAGTCCGACGAGCGGGTTGCTCGGCGTGACCTGAAACACGCCGGCGAGCGCGCTCGCGTCGAGCTGCAGCAGTGCCGTCGCATCGACGCGACACGGGTCGCCGGGGTCGGACGAGAAGCGGCCCGCGATGAAGGCGCGAAAGCTCGCGACTGCGAGGCCCTCGGAGCGGCTGAAGCGCTGGCCGCTCTCGTGCTCGAGGTAGCGCCACGTCGGGCCAGCGCCGGCGTCGAGCAGCACGCTGACGACCGTGAGATCGATGCGCGCGCGCGCCAAGGCGGTCGCGGTGCAATGATGCAGCTTCGCGTCGAGCTCGGCCTTGCGGTCGACGCCGCCGGCCTCGAAGTGGCGCCAGCGGCTGTGCAGCGGAATCGCGAGCTCGGGGAAGCGCTCGCGGGTCAGTCGCGTGACACGCTGCGCGAGCGCGGGCAAGCGCGTGCGATCGAGCGTGAAGTGCGCCGAGCGGCCGTCGCTCACGGCCGCGGTGATCGCGCCGCAGCGCTCGCGAATCGTCGCCGGCGCACGCAGCACCCGCAGCGCATCGTGCAAGCTCGCGTCACTCAAGGCTGCGGCCTTTCACGCTCGCGAGCTGCACGTCGTCGGGCACGCTGCCGGTGGTGAAGTAGCCGGCAGCGATCTTCGCCTCGATCTCGACGCGCGCATCGGCCGGCACCAGGTCGTCGGGAATCTTCACGCGCTCGCCGACCTCGATGCCGCTGCCGGTGATCGCATCGAACTTGTCGTTGCTCATCGACACCAGGCGATGGATCTTGCTGATGCCGAGCCAGTGCAGCACGTCGGGCATCAGTTCCTGGAAGCGCATGTCCTGCACGCCGGCGACGCATTCGGTGCGCAGGAAATACTTGTCGGCGCTGTCGCCGCCGACCTGTCGCTTGCGCGCGTTGTAGACGAGAAATTTGGTCACTTCGCCGAGCGCGCGGCCTTCCTTGCGGCTGTAGGCGATGAGCCCGACGCCGCCCGCCTGCGCGCCTTGGATGCACTCTTCGATCGCATGCGTGAGGTAGGGCCGGCAGGTGCAGATGTCGGAGCCGAACACGTCCGACCCATTGCATTCGTCGTGCACCCGCGCGGTCAGCGTCACGCTCGCATCGGCGAGGTCGCGCGGGTTGCCGAAGATGTACAGCGTCTGCCCGCCGATCGGCGGCAGAAAGACTTCGAGGTCGCTGCGCGTCACGAGCTCGGGGTACATGCCGCCCGTCTCTTCGAAGAGGGCACGGCGCAAATCGGCTTCGCTGACCTTGAAGCGCTTGGCGACTCCGGGCAGCCACCACACCGGCTCGATCGCGACCTTGGTGACCACCGCCGAGCTGTCGTCGAGCAGCACGCGGCCGTCGGCGTGCAGACGCAGAAATGCCATCGCCTGACGCACCTCGGGCAAATGAATTCGCGCCTTCGTCACCGCGATCGTCGGGCGGATGTCGACGCCTTGCGCGATGAAGTCGGCGAACACGTCGGCCACCGCTGCACCCCACGGGTCGATCGAAACGATCTTCGACGGGTCGCCCCATTGAAGGTACGGCCCGATCAAGTCGGTCGGCGCGGTGTTGGTGAGGTCGGCGCGGTGGCCGCGCTCGAGGCTGCCGGCAGCGACGGCGAGCGCGCGGTAGACGCCGTAGGAGCCCGAGTGCGAGCCGATGACGTTGCGCTGGCTTCGATTGAGCGTGGTTCCGACGACCGGGCCGCGCTCGACGGCGCTCGCAGCCCCCCATGCAATCGCCGGCGCGCCGCTCGTGCCCTGGCCAGGGTGCGAAGTGAGGCGGATGTGCCTCGCTGGCGAGGTGTTGCCGGGGACGTCAGAAGAACTCATGCAGGCTCCTGATCACTGCGTCAAGGATACGCCGCCTCACATCGCGAGCGGTGCGCTGATCGCGTCGATCTTTGCCATCACTTCCGGCGTGAGCTTGGGCATTACGTCGACGGCGCCGAGGTTGCTTTGCAATTGCGAGAGCTTCGATGCGCCGGTGATCACCGTGCTGACGCGCGGGTTCTTCGCGACCCACGCGATGGCGAGTTGCGACACGCTGCAGCCGAGCTCGGCGGCGACGCCTTCGAGCTCGGCAACGGCGGCGTTCTTGTTCTGATCGGCCAGGCTCTCCTGCAGAAAGCCCATGCCCTTCATCGCGCCGCGGCTGTCCGCCGGAATGCCGGACTTGTACTTGCCGGTCAGCAGGCCGCTGGCGAGCGGGCTCCACGTCGTCAAGCCGAGCCCGATGTCGTCGTACAGCCGTGCGTATTCCTCTTCGACGCGCTTGCGGTGGAACAGGTGGTACTGCGGCTGCTCCATCGCCGGCTTGTGCAGGTGATGGCGCTCGGCGATGTCCCACGCGGCGCGGATGTCGGCTGCAGACCATTCGCTGGTGCCCCAGTACAGCGCCTTGCCGCGCGTGATCATGTCGCTCATCGCCCACACGGTCTCCTCGATCGGCGTGTTCGGGTCGGGCCGATGGCAATAGACGAGGTCGATGAAGTCGAGGCCGAAACGCTTCAGCGAGCCGTCGATCGCTTGCGAGAGGTACTTGCGATTGAGCGTGTCTTTGCGGTTCGTCGCGTGGCCTTCGCGATCGAGGCCCCAGAAGAATTTCGTCGAGACGACGTAGTTCAAGCGCGGCCACTTCAGCGCGCGAATCGCCGCGCCCATCACCTCTTCGCTCTTGCCGCCGGCATAGGCCTCGGCGTTGTCGAAGAAGTTCACGCCGGCATCGAATGCGGCGGCCATCATCTCCATCGCCGCGCCTTCGTCGACCTGGTTGTGATAGGTCACCCACGAGCCCAGCGAGAGCTCGCTGACCTGCAGCCCGCTGCGGCCCAAGCGTCGGTAGTTCATCGTTCGCCCCTGTCAGAAAAGGTAAGCGAACGATCTTAGCCACAGATGCAAAACCGTTCAGCGCTCGCAGCGCGCCGCTCGTAGCGAGAAGGGTGAAACCGCAGGCAAATTGCCTTCTCATCGCGCGCGTGCATGGGCTATGGTGGCAGGGTGAAGATCCTGTTCCTCGTCCTCGCGTTGCCGTTCCTGCTCGCGCTCGGTGCGGCCGCGCACTCGCTGCTCGATCGCGCGGTGAAGGCGGTGCTGTGGGCGTGTTCGCCGCTCGCCACCGGCGAGCCCGAAGCCGCCACTTACGAGCGCCGCGTCTATCACACGGCCGACCCGCAGATGACCCAGATCGTCGCCGTCGCGCTCGGCTCGGGGTTGCTCGTCTGGCTCGGCGCGGCGACCGGCTGGTCGTGGCTCTACGGCATCGGGGTGCTGGCGCTTTTCGCCGCGGTCGGGCTCGACATTTGGCGCTGGGAACGCGTCTCGGCGAGCGCGAACCACCTCTGGTTTCAGCGCGGATTCGGCGGCACGGTGCACCAGGTCGAGATCGAAAACATTCGCGATCTGTCGGTCGAGGAGTTCGACGTCGGCGGCCTGACGTTGCGCCGCGGCAAGCACAACCGCGTCGCGCGACTGCAGGTTCGCATGAACGACAAGCGCGTCATCGCGCTGCCGAAGACCGATGCCGAAACCGGTCTCGACGACGTCGAGGCGGTGGCGAACCATCTGCGCCTGCGCCTGCTGCAGCGCGAGGACCGCGAGGCGCTGCGCCGCTCGTCGAGCCTGGGCTCCAAGGCTGCAAGCGCTGCCGGCGCGGCACCGAGCTCCGGCAAGGACGCCGAGCTGCGCCACGCGCTGCGCCTGCTGCGCAAGAACGCGCTCGGGCCCGACCTGCCGCGCGTCGCGAAGTCGAGCAAGTAAGTTGTCACGGCTCCCTCCAAAGAGGGATCGCCGCATCCCCCGCCGCGGTAGCAGAATCGCGCCATGAATGCCCTGCTGCGTGAGTCGCCTTCGCCCATCGGCTCCATCTACGCGGAGCGCCGAGCGCGCCTGGCGCAATTGATGGCGCAGCACGGCGGCGGCATCGCGGTTCTGCCGACGGCGCCCGAGCGGCAGCGCAACGCCGACAGCGATTTTCCGTATCGCTACGACAGTCACTTCCACTACCTGACTGGCTTCGACGAGCCGCAAGCGGTGCTGGTGCTGGCGAGCGACGGCCGCAGCAGCCTGTTTTGCCGAGCCAAGGACGCCGAGCGCGAGATCTGGGACGGCTTTCGCCTCGGCCCTGACGCCGCACCGGTGGCGCTCGGCATCGGCGCTGCGTGGCCGGTCGGCGAGATGGCGACGAAGCTGCCGCAACTGCTCGGCAACCAGGGCACGCTGTGGATTCCGTTCGGTGTCCATCCCGAATTGCCGGCACGCGTCGAGACCTGGCTCGCCGCGGTACGCAGCCAAAGCCGTCACGGCATCGAGTGCCCGTCGGCACAGCGCGACCTGAACCTGCTGCTCAACGAGATGCGCCTCGTCAAAGACGACAGCGAGCAGGCGACGATGCGCCGCGCGGCGGCGATCTCAGCCGGCGGCCATGTGCGCGCGATGCGCTTTTGCGCCGAGCGCTTGCGCAGCGGCGCGGCGAGCGTTCGCGAGTACGAGATCGAAGCCGAGCTGCTGCACGAGTTCCGCCGCCACGGCGCGCAAAGCCCGGCCTACCCGAGCATCGTTGCGGCCGGCGCGAATGCATGCGTGCTGCACTACGCCGCCGGCAACGCCGAGCTGAAGCCGGGCGAGCTGTGCTTGATCGACGCCGGCTGCGAAGTCGACGGCTATGCGAGCGACGTGACGCGAACCTTCCCAGCCGACGGCCGCTTCAGCGCCGCTCAGCGCGAGCTCTACGACATCGTGCTCGCAGCGCAGAAGGCGGCGATCGCAGCGACTCGCCCCGGCGCGCGCCAGCGCGATGCGCACGACGCCGCGGTGCGCGTGCTCGCGCAAGGCATGCTCGACAGCGGGTTGCTCGATCGCAGCAAGGTCGGCGATGTCGATGGGGCAATCGCATCGGCCGCGTATCGCCAGTTCTACATGCACGGCACCGGCCACTGGATCGGCCGCGACGTGCACGATGTCGGCGAATACCTGTCGCTCGCCGAAGCACCGTTCGAGCAGCCCGACGGCCTCGGCGGCAAGGTCGTCAAGAAGCCGTCGCGCGTGCTGCAACCGGGCATGGTCGTCACGCTCGAGCCGGGACTGTACGTGCGCCCCGCTGATGGCGTTCCCGAGCGCTTCTGGCACATCGGCATCCGCATCGAAGACGATGCGATCGTCACCGCGAACGGCTGCGAGCTGATCAGTCGCGACGCGCCGGTCGAGCCCGACGAGATCGAGGCGTTGATGCGCGGTTGAGTGCATCAGGCCCGAATCGAGCGGGCCGCATTCACGCCGTGAAAGAACGCTTCCTCGAACACCGAGTAGCTCGACAAGTCGCTGTGCGCGAAGCGCACGCGTCCTGAGCTCGAGGCCAGTGCGCGCAGCGCGGCGCTCGTGCGCACGCCGGGCACCGGAATGCTCATCGCATGGCCGTAGCGCATTAGGTCGATGCGCCTCACCTTGTCGATGAGGTCGGGGTGCGGCGTCGACAGGTCCTGCATCACCCGCACGGCCCATGCCGTCCACGGCTCGTCGAGCAGACGCCGGCGATTCGCTTGCGTTTGCTCGGCCGTGTCTCCGCCGAGCGCCGAGTACGCCGTACGAACCGTCGGTCCCGGATGCGGCCGCGTGCTCTGGTGCATTGCGTCGACGTAGCCCAATCCGGCGCTGCCGTAGACGACGTTGTCCCACGACGGCGCAGCGCCGGGGTGGTCGGCGAGCGGCGCGTCGAGCTGCAGGTTTGCGACCAGCCACGGCGCGTAGCGCAGTTGCGCTGCGGCGGCTTGCAGCGCGGCGCTCGGCGATTCGAGCAGGCGCGCGCTGATGAACAGCGGCGTTGCCAGAACGATCTGTTGCGCGGTCCAGCGCTCGATGTGCTGTTCGGCGTCGTTCCACAGATCGACGCTTGCGTCGTGCCGGCTCTCGACGACGCGCAGCGCGACGCGGCCGGTGTGAATGCGCTCGCGCAGCGGCGCGGTGATGCGCTCGGCAAGCCACGCGTTGCCTTCGGGCCAGGTCAGCACGCCGTCGCGCTCTTCGCTCGCGTCGCCAGGAGCGTGAAAGCCGTGGCGGCTCGCGAAGTAGTGAATGCCGGCCCACGCCGAGACCTGCGCTGCGCCGGCGCCGTAGTCATCGC